>JAEWOJ010000104.1 GCA_023399815.1 Pseudomonadota bacterium
CGGCCTCATCAACATCATCTGCCACTTTACCGCCAGCTACTTTTGGCAAGGCATCAGCAATAGCTTTTACCTGGTCTGCAAGCTCAACGGGGAACTGGAATGTAATCGCACTGGCATACAGATCCGGGTCTATAGCAACCTTGTCCATGTCACGGATGATGGAGAAGATGAAATCATCTGGTTTGTCGTTAGTGATATGCCCGTTTTCATCGACTGTCAGCTCATCATTGCGACTTAACTCCTGAGCACGCTTACGAAGCTCTTCATAAGCAGTCTCCTGCTCCCCTGTCATCGGGATCTGCAAGGTGTTCTCAATGATGTCGGGAATTTTAACCGTCGCTCCGACATCTGCAGCAGTCTTCAGAGTGGTCCAACGATGGAAAATACCACGCAGGCCGTCAAGGTTCTGGAAGCCCACCAGCCCCTGCTTCTCTTCCACTTCCCCGGAAATTTTCTGGACCTGAACTGTGGCTGTTTTGCCAAACACACGAACGAAATCATCAGGCGTAATGATGCCCATGCGCATCCACTCTTCCTGCGGAATGACAGTAGACAGCATGTTGAAGGCATCAATCGGACTGTTCACCAGCGGAGTTGCCGTCAGCATGACTACACCACGCCCGTTGTTGCGTTTCATCATGTACGCAGCTTTTACAGCCATGTCGCGGGCCATCTTGGATACTGCCGGGTTAGGCAAATATGCCAGTTGTCCCGCTTCACGCCCGGCATTAAAGGAGTTGCGGTAGTTATGCCCCTCGTCGGCAATCACGCTATCGAAGTTCATATCCTCAAAGTACGGGATATTCTGCTTCTTCGTTGTACCGGTATTCGCGGCCTGATCCTTAATCTTGTTCTTCTTCTGTGCATCACGGTGTTTGCCAGACGCCAGGTCAAGACGCCCCATTTCCACAGCATTAAAGACAGCTTGCTGTGAGTTCTCCTCGATGGTTTTTTCTCGTAGCGGGATAGACGCGAATTGTTCTTTTGTCATGATGACCGTTCGCCAATTTGACGACGGGATCATGTTCATGCGCTGAACGATAACGGCGCTGGCGGACTCTTTCACAACATTTCTGGTAAGAGGCTGCCCGTTACTGTCGAGGCGTGGTTCGCCATTTTCATCAAGCACCGGCGCGGTCAGAATATTTCCGCTGTCATCACGAACTTCATCCAAACCGATAAACATCATATTGGCGAAGGCATCAGCACTGTAGAAACTCTGTGCCTCGTGATACCAGTTCTGATAAACCGCCTTCGGAACAACAATACACGTGCGTTTAGTGCGACCTGTTTCGAAGTTATACGCCTCAAGCGCAAGCGCGGTCGTGGTTTTACCCAGCCCGGTACCAAATCCCATGATGCCGCGCCCATCTTCTGACAAGCGACGAACTTCTTCATTTTGATAAGTCAGAGGAATGCGCTTTCCACTAATCCCTTCCAGGCCAAGCGGTGCGTTAGAGTGCGTGAACGGAATGAAGCCATTGAATGCGTCGTTATAGTCACGGGCTATCTGATCCGCCTGCGGGTGGGTGCGTAACCAGTCGTTAAAGCTAACTTCCAGTTGAGCAATTTTATCCAGGTACTCGTTAGCGTTCTGCCCACGCGGTTTAACACCGTTCAGGTAGTTTTCTAACTGGTTCAGGAAGCCGTCTTTATTGTTGGCCTTCTTGAACTCATTCCCGTTTTTGCCGTTTACGGTTCGTAGCTGATAGCCGGTAAATACCCCGTCCTTACCTTCGTAATCGTCCGGAGATACCAGAATGCCATCGACGACCTTCAGATCAGGTTCAGTGTACTTAAACTCGTCATAGCCCTGCTCTGCCAGGAACTCTTTTATCAAGCGGCGATCCAGCCAGCGGGCATTCAGATTAACGGTGACTTTATTTAGTGGCGTGAAAATGCGTTTCTCTTCGATTTTCGCCAACTGACGCTCAAAGTTCGCTTTCTGCTCACCTGTTGACGCATCACGCCAGCCCATCAGCAATGCTGTTTTGGTTGCAATATCGCCGCTGGTGGCGCGGTCCATCGGCAGCAGGCAGCCATACCCATCAATAGCGATATCATCAAATTTCGCTAGGTATTCAAGGGCCGCGTCGTCGTCCTCTGGCAATTCACCAGCAAACGCCTCACGAAAGTCGCCCAGCGTTATAGGATTAAGGGCTACATCACTGAAAAGATGTGCTATCACTTGTTCCGGACGTGTAAAGTCAATACCGGCAGCACCATCCGTTACATCAAGTCGCCCTGCCAGAAGGTCAGAAGTGGAACCATCCTGTTTCACGTTGCCAGTGAACGTCATCCAGTTTTTAGCTCCAGCTTCTGCAAGCCCATTCAGCTTAATCGCGTGCGGTGGTCCATACTTCGCAACTTCTGCTGCCGCCAGGCGGGATGCATCTGCCAGTTTGTCATCAACGTTCACCCCCAGGTTACGCAAATCAAGTGCCTTGTTGATCAACTGCCCTATCAACGCACCGCGCATAACGCGCTCCCTGTCTTTTTCTCGCTGTTTGCCAGCAAAGCGAATCATTGCTGCCACTTCATCACTGACAACCGATGGATAGTCGGACGCGATCGCCGATATCTGGTCCCATGACAAAGCCAGAATCCCGTTTGTTGACTGGAACGCGATCTGCAGATCGCCAAACGTCGAAACACCATATCGACTTACATCAAGCGCGGAGGATTTGGTTGTCGTGTCCTTAACCCATTTCAGGCCATCAAACTCATGCCAGATACCGCCTACAAGGCGTTTATCGCCCACTTTCGCGCCCTGCCATGCCTGAGTAGTTACGCCGAGCAAATCCCAATTGATGCGACTATCAAAGCGACGAGATAGCGCGGTTTTCATCGACTCATTGGATACACGACCATCCTTTTTCACCACCAGGGTATTGCGGAAGCTGGTGCGTTCCATGTCGCCGTAAACAAATCGCTTCCCTTCGGTTGTAAACCATTTCCCTTTGAGGAAGGTATCCCAAAGGACGTTTGCCGATTTGAGCGTTGCATCATCCGTGTCGGGGATCATCTCCAGGAAGGTTTCCGGGTGTTTACGCAATACCCATACGTCCACCACGGTATCTGTACCGGATACGCTGAACGTACCGGAAGGCATACGATGTGCGCCCAAAAATTCCGCTTTACGGCTGACTTTATCGCGCAATTTTTTATATTTCGTACCATCGGTCATGCCATTTGGCACCACCAATACGATAAGCCCACCAGGCTTAACCTTGTCGATCGTGCGCAGCACAAAGTAATTGCCAACGTTCTTCTCGTTTGCATATGCCGGATCAAGCCCGGCGACACCGGAACGCCCTTCACCAAACGGTACGTTACCAACAGCGTGATCATACATTGCGTCTTTCGCCGCCAGCGCCTCAAACGCCCCGATATTCACATCGTCTTCCGGGTGCAAAAGCTGGTTTATTCGACCGGAAATCGGAGACAGTTCGGCGCTGGTCATTATCATGCCCTGCCGTTTTGTCTCCTGGAAAATACCTGTGCCTGCTGATGGTTCCAGTACGTGCCCGCCATCAATACCGTAGTCAGCAAACAGATCCCATATACCTTCAGCCATAAACTGTGGTGTGTAGTATTCGTATTGGCTGCCCTCACCATCTGTCAGGCCGCCTTCACCGGTATACCCGGCAAGAATCTGGCGCTGTTCGTCAGTTAATTTCGCCCCATCGAAGCCGGGCGGAAGGGAATTAAGAAGATTTACTGCGGCATTGTTTGCTGCACGGCGTGTTTTCTGAATACTGACGCCATCGGCTTTCCTGACGCCAAAGGTCGCAACAGCACGTAATTTATGCAACCGACTAACAATTTCAATCAGTTCGCCTAAGCTGGAGGCTTCACTGATTGAATGAAGTAGTTTGTCCAAAGGATTTCCCCCTCTAAACCGTAAAAAATTCCGCTATGCGGTACGGTTGAGAGGGTATGGAGAATGTTATTTTCAGGGGTACGATACTACAGTCAAAATCACATACTCCCCATAGTTTGCCTACTTATTAACCCATGACCGGGAGAAAAATATGGCAAACATTGAACCTCGCTGGCTAATTGAAGCCCGTAAGCACATTGGCCTGACTGAAATAAAAGGCGCTAAACACAACCCTGAAATCGTTCAGTTCTGGCGCGACATCAAGCGCGGCGGAATTAAAGACGATGAAACGCCGTGGTGCGCAGCATTTGTCGGTGCAATGCTGGAACGTGTAGGCATCCGCTCAACAAGATTTGAGTCGGCAAAATCCTATCTGGATTGGGGCGAGAAATTAGATACACCGGCATACGGATGTATCGTTGTATTTACTCGCGCAGGCGGTGGGCATGTAGGCTTTGTTGTCG
>JAEWOJ010000151.1 GCA_023399815.1 Pseudomonadota bacterium
TGCGGGTGCTGGTGGCGACCGACGTGGCCGCGCGCGGCATCGACATCGCCGGCCTGCCGGTGGTGGTGAACTACGAATTGCCGCGCTCGCCCGCCGATTACCTGCACCGCATCGGCCGTACCGGTCGCGCCGGCGCAACCGGGCTGGCGCTGAGTTTCGTCGATGCCGCCGCGCGGGCGCACTGGCGGCTGATCTGCAAGCGCCATGGCCTGCAGCTGGAGCCGGAGGTGTTGCCCGGTTTCGAGCCGGAGGAGACGGCGCCGGCCGCGTCGCGGGCGGCCGATGGCAACGGCGGCATCAAGGGACGCAGGCCCAGCAGGAAGGACCGGCTGCGCGCGGCGGCCGCACGGGCGGAGTCGTCCTGAAAATCCCGGCGCCGGGCGGCGCATCGCACCGGTAGAGCGGGGCAACGCCCCGCTGGGGCTTCACCGGGCAAGCCCCGCCAAGGGTCAATCCTCGAAGTCGCTTTCCGCCGCCACCGGCGGTTCGGCAACCGGGCGCGGCGTGCGCTTGCCGGGCTTGCGCAGCACTTCCACGTAGAACTGCGTGTTGCCGGCGGCGACCAGCGCGTCCACCGCGCGGATCAGTTCGGGGAACGGCACCACCTGCGCGCTGGCCTCGTCGACGCCGGCCCTGCTGTCGAAATCCCAGAAATCGGCGCCGGCCGGCAGGGCCTTGCCGCGCTCGCGCTTGATGTACTTGCGGATGTCGTGCTTGCTGGCTTCCAGCAGGCGGTCGGGATGCTTGCCTTCGATGTCGAGGCGGTAGGTTCTTCTCACGGGATTCTCGTCATGGCGCCGACCCGGGGCGGGTGGCGGGGATGGCGCGATTATCCGCGCAAACGGCGCGGCCGTGGTTCAGGCGCGGCGGGCGACCAGCAGCCAGTTGTTGAACGGGGTGTTGCCGTACAACGGGGCGAGACTGACCTGCAGGCCTTCCTGTCGCAGCAATGTCTGCAGCGACGCGGCGTCGGGATAGTGGCGCGGGCGGAACTGCATCCAGCCGATCCAGTTGGCGGCGCGGTCGCCGATGCGCGAGAGGCGGCCGCGGCGGCTGCCGTCGGCCAGCGTCATGCGCAGCACCAGGCGGCCGTCGCCGTCGAGCATGGCCGCCGCCCGCCGCAGCAGGGCCGACTGCGCGTCCGCTGGCAGGTACTGGAGCACGTCGAGGATCGCCACGCTGCCGCGATGGGCGGGCAGCGTGGCGGCCAGGTCCATCCGCTCGAAGCGGCTGGCGGCCAGCCCGGCGCGGTCGGCGCCGCTGGCCGCGCGGCGGATCTTGGCCGCGTCGTTGTCCACGCCGAGATAGGGCTGGACCTGGCCGTCGTGGCGCAGCGCGTGCGCCAGCAGGCCCAGTCCGCAGCCCATGTCCAGCAGCGGCGCGCCGCTGCCGCGCAGCGCGCCGAGCACGCCGGGATAGAGCGGGTCGCTGCGCAGCTTGGACAGCACGTAGCAGTAGTCCCAGCGGTTGCCCCAGGGGCGGCGCGGGGCGAACGCGCGGGCGATGGCCCGGGCATCGTGGGCCGGCATGGCCGCGATGCCGGGCGCCGCGTTCACGTCGCGGGGCGGGCCGCCAGCAGGTCCGCGGCCACCGGCAGCGCCTGCTCCATCCACAACCGGTACATCGCGGCGGAGGGATGCAGGCCGTCGTCCACCAGCATCGCCGGCTCGGCGCCGTGCGCGCGGCTGGCGGGGGTGATGTCGACGAAGGCGACGCCGTAGTCGCCGCAGCAGGCGCGGGCGGCGGCGTTGAAGTCGTCGGTCTCGCGCGCGACGACGGCGGCATCGCGCGCATGCGCCGCCGCATACGGGGTCACGCCCCAGTCGGGGAAGGACAGCACCAGCACCCGTCGCGGGTCCTCGGCGGCCAGCGCGATGGCCCGTTGCAGCAGCTGCTCGAACTGCTGGCGGTATTCGGCCAGCGGACGCCTGCGGTACTGGTTGTTGACGCCGATCAGCAGGCTCACCAGCGCGTACGGCCCCTGCGGCGCGGCCGCGTCGATGGCGGCGGCCAGCTCGTCGGTGGTCCAGCCGGTGGTGGCGATGACCTGCGGGTCGTCCAGCGCGACGCCGCGCGCGCGCAGCGCCGCGGCCAGCTGGAACGGCCATGTGCCGTCGGCGGGCACGCCCTCGCCGATGGTGTAGGAATCGCCTAGAGCCAGGTAGGAACGAGTGGAGAGGAACGAGGAACGAGTAAGAGCGGGAGCAGAAGCAGAAGCAGAAGCAGAAGCAGAAGCAGAAGCGCTCCCCGCCTGCGCGGGGATGACGGTCGTGGCGTGGCTGAAGGCCGTTGCCTTTACTGGTTCCTCGTTCCTCTCCACTCGTTCCTCGCTTCCCAGCTCTCAGCCGACCGCGTTACGGGGCCGCAACGGCACCACCTTGGTCACCCGCTCGGCGCGGCGCGCGAGCACCCGGTCGATGCGGCCGAACACGTCGCGCATGGTCCCGGCCTCGGGCAGCAGGGTCACGCGGAAATGGTGGCGGTAGGGCACGTTGAAGCTGGAACCGGGCACGACCAGCACGCCTTCGTCGTCCATCAGCTCCAGTGCGAATTCGTGGTCGTCGAAACCCTGCGCGGCCGGCCCGACCACCGCCGGGAAGGCGTACAGCGCGCCGGCCGGCGCGACCAGCTGCAGGTGCTCGCTGGCGGCGCAGGCCTCGATCACCGCGCGGCGGGTCTCGTACAGGCGGCCGCCCGGCGAGCACAGCGCGGAGATGGTGTCCGGGCCGTTGACCGCCGCGTCGATGGCGTACTGGCCGGGCACGTTGGCGCACAGGCGCAGCGCGCTGAGCAGGTCCAGCGCGGCGCGGAACTCGCCCAGCCGCTCGGCGCCGCCGGACAGCAGCATCCAGCCCACGCGCCAGCCGCAGGCGCGGTGCACCTTGCTCAGGCCGCTGAAGGTCAGGCACGGGTGGTCGCCGGCCAGCGGCGCGACCGGCTGGAAGCTGGCGCCGTCGTAGA
>JAEWOJ010000099.1 GCA_023399815.1 Pseudomonadota bacterium
GCAGCCCGATCGCGGCAACGGACGCGGCGGGCAGCGTGGTGCAGACTACCGAGCACGAGCCCTACGGACGGATGCTCAACCGGACCAACGACAACCGGCCGGGCTATACCGGGCACGTGATGGACCAAGCCACCGGCATGGTCTACATGCAGCAGCGCTACTACGACCCGCTGATCCCGCGCTTCCTGAGCGTGGACCCCATCACCGCCTACAGCAATCCGGTGGGGGCATTCAATCGGTACTGGTATGCCAACAACAATCCGTATCGGTTTACGGATCCGGATGGACGAATGGATAAAGAGACGCGCAAAGGGTTGGCAGAAGATCGTCGATCAATGAATGCACATCCTAGTCTACGAGGATCAGTAGCAACATTGGGCGGGGCGAGTTCTGCGGAACCTTCAGGCGGACAAGGTACTAGGCGCCCCCCTGCTGGAAGCGCCGGTGAACTTGCTCGAAATATCGCAGGCGCAGTCGTAGACGCGACAAACATGACCCTCTACGGTGAAATATCCGGTGCGGCCGGTCTTGGAGGAAGCCTTTCTTACTCAGACAGCCTTAGAACGGGAGAGAAAAAGCTGGAACTCATGGGTGCAATCGGCGAGGGCGCAGGTGCTTTTGCTGGTATTGAAATCGATATCCTTACCTTTAGTATTCCGGGCGCGAAAGATGCGCCAGTTATATTCGATAGTGGTGATGTGAAGGTAGGTGACGTTGTTGCTGGCGGTCTAAAGCTGCAACTGAACCCCGGTGGAACAATCACATTAAAGGGCTTTGGTGGCGTGGGGGCTGGTGAAAAGGCAATAGTTAACAAACCGATATCAATCGGCATCACTCTTTGGAGCAGTAAAAATGATTGATTTTTTAGTGATTTCCGCACCCGTCGCTATTATTATGAGCTTTGTTTATCTTTTTGAATTGTCAGCATTCATTAAAGGATTGAGGCGTGATTCTGAAGATTTGTGGATTAAGCTAGGGGCGCCCGCACTAGGTCGAGCAACTCGCAAGGTTGTCATCCCGCTACTGCTTGGTCGATTCCCCAAGTTTGATTCACTGCCGCTTGACCAGCGGCAACGCGCATTGCGCATCCGAATATACCTTGCAGCCCTACTGACATTTTATATTTTGTGGATTTTTGTTGTTGCCTTTCGTCGGCAGCTTGGCCTGGGTCTATAAGCAGCACTATTACGACTCGCAGCTGAGACGATTCCTTACTTAGCGTGGTCCGGTGACGGCGTACAGCAATCCGGCGGAGACGTTTAACCAGTAGCATGCGAACAACAACCCGTATCGGTTTGCCGATAACGTCTTGACCGTGAGCTATCCAAATGAACATTGCTGCTAGCAGTCAAAAATTCTTCGCTGTGGCGATGTTTGGATTGTTCCCGTTGGCAGCGCGGGCATCCATCGAAGCCAACATGAATTGCGCAGGGGATTTCTGTTGGTCGGCAACCAAGCATCGCTCCGAGCAATTGAAGGATTATTATTTTTACGTTCAGCCACAAGCGATCAAGCACTTGGTGATGCGCTATCAGGACGGCGCTCAAATCAACATCCTGATTCAGGACATACCCGCCGGAAAGTGCGAAAGCAGTTTTATTGAAGTAACGGCTGCCTCCTCCAGCTTTGCGAGGGGGCAAGGTTGTCTCGTCACCAGGCAAGGAGACAAAGCAGTCAGACTGGACTATGAGATATCAGCAGCCAACGTAGATCAGTTGTTGCACAAGGTCGCTCCAGTCGTTTGGCTGTCCGGGTATTCCCAGAAGGGAGATTTTCTGCCGGCGGCTAGCGCTCTCCTGGCATTGGAAGGGAAGTAAAACTCGCTGAGCCCCCAACCAACAAAAAGCCCGCTATCAGCGGGCTTTTTCATGAGCATGGCGATTGAGCAGCCCTCCCCCTTCCACTGGAAGCAATTGGGAGTGAGGGTACGGGCGAAGCTTCGTGCAGCCTACGTTGCGCGGCTTCGCCCGCACCCTCATCCGGCGCTTCGCGCCACCTTCTCCCGGTGGGAGAAGGAATAGCCCTACCCCGCGCACTCCGCGCACAGGCCGTGCACTTCCAGTGTCTGCGCCTGCGGTTTGAAGCCCAGTTCGCGGGCTCGGGCCTCGAGCTGGCGGACGATGTCGCGGTCCTCCAATTCGACCGCGCTGTGGCAGCGGTCGCAGATCAGGAACGGCACCGAGTGCTGGTTGCTGCTGGGGTGGTGGCAGGCGACGAAGGAATTGACCGACGACAGCTTGTGCACAAAACCATTAGCCATCAGGAAGTCCAGCGCGCGGTACACCGTCGGCGGTGCGTCGGCGCCGACGCCCTTGCCTTCGCGCACCCAGTCCAGCAGTTCGTAGGCCTTGACCGGCTTGCCGGCCTCGGCGATCAGCCGCAGCACGTTGGCGCGGATCGGCGTCAGCCGCAGGCCGCGCTCGCGGCACACCCGTTCGACCACCGCGATGAAGCCCGCCGCGTCGTCGACGTGGTGGTGGGGGGCGGTACAGCTGTGTTCGTGCGCGGTCATGTCTGCCTCGGTCAGCCCTTCGGAACCTTGATGAGTGCCGCGTCGATGCGTTTCAAGGCTTCGTCGCGACCGGCCAGGTACACGGTGTGGGAAATGTCAGGACTGACCTGAGTGCCGGTGATGGCCACGCGCAGCGGCTGGGCGACCTTGCCCATGCCGATCTCCAGCGCGGCGGCGGTATCGTGCAGGGCGACGCCGACGGCTTCGGCGGTCCACGCCGGCAGCGCCGCCAGCAGTTCGCGCGCCTTGCCCAGCGCCACCTCGGCGCCGGCCTTGAAATGCTTGGCCACGGCGGCTTCGTCGTACTCGGTCAGCGGCTGGTACCAGACCACCGCCTTCTCGGCCATTTCCTTCAGCGTCTGCACGCGCTCGCGCAGGGCGATCACCACGTCCACCGGCGCCGGGCCGGCGGCCAGGTCCAGGCCCAGCTTTTCCAGCTGGTAGGCCAGCTGCGGGGCGATGGCGGCCGGATCCTCGCTCTTCAGGAAGTGCTGGTTGACCCAGCCCAGCTTGGCCATGTCCAGGCGCGAGGCCTTGGAATTGCAGTCCTTCACGTCGAACAGGTCGATCAGCTCCTGGCGGCTGAAGATTTCCTGGTCGCCGTGCGACCAGCCCAGGCGGGCCAGGTAGCTCAGCAGCGCGTCGGGCAGGTAGCCGGCGTCCTTGTACTGCATCACGTCGGCCGCGCCGGTGCGCTTGGACAGCTTGGCGCCCTGCTCGTCCAGGATCATCGGCATGTGGCCGAACTTCGGCACTGGTGCGCCGATGGCCTCGTACAGGTTGATCTGGCGCGGGGTGTTGTTGATATGGTCGTCGCCGCGGATGACCTCGGTGATGCCCATGTCCCAGTCGTCCACCACCACCGCGAAGTTGTAGGTGGGGTAGCCGTCCGGACGGAAGATGACCATGTCGTCCAGCTCGCTGTTGGCGATCTCGATGCGGCCCTTGATCAGGTCGTCGAAGGCGACCACGCCGTCGAGCGGGTTCTTGAAGCGGATCACCCGGTTGGGATCGTCGCGGTACGGCAGGTTCTGCTCGCGCGCCGCGCCGTTGTAGCGCGGCTTTTCCTGCTTCGCCATCGCGGCCTCGCGCATCGCGTCGAGCTCCTCGCGGGTCTCGTAGGCGTAGTAGGCCTTGCCGTCGGCAATCAGCTGCTCGGCCACTTCCTTGTAGCGGGCAACGCGGTCGGTCTGGTAGACCGGGCCTTCGTCGTAGTCCAGGCCCAGCCAGTCCATCGCCTCCAGGATGGCGTCGATCGCCGCCTGGGTGCTGCGCTCGCGATCGGTATCCTCGATGCGCAGCACGAACTCGCCGCCGCGGTGGCGGGCCTCCAGCCAGCAGTACAGCGCGGTGCGGGCGCCACCAATGTGCAGGTAGCCGGTGGGACTGGGGGCGAAGCGGGTGCGGACGGTCATGACGGGCGCGGAAGTGGGAATCGGCGCATTTTACCGCGTAGGTCGGGGCTACGCCCTCGGTGCCTGGAGTTCATGCCGTCGGGGGCGCAGCCCCGACCTGCACGCCTGTACGATCATCAGGGCGTGCGCACCACCAGTTCGCCACGCACTTCGCTGCCGTCGGACAGGCCCAGCAGCAGTGGCACGCGCTGCCCCTCCTGCAACGGCGCGACGCCGTCCATCAACATCAGGTGCAGGCCGCCGGGCTTGAGCTCGACGCCCTTCCCGGCCGCCACCGGCAAGCGTTCGATCCCGCGCATGCGGCTGACGCCATCGACCTGGGTGGTCTCGTGCAGGGACACGTCCTTGAACGCCGCGCTGCGCACCGAAGTCACCGCCACTTCGGCCTTGCAGGCATTGTCGATGCGGCCGAAGCCGCCGGCCATGTGCGCCATCGCCGGGAACCGGATCCAGCCGTCGCTGAAACGCACGCATGAGGACTCCGTCGCGCACGCCGGGGCCGCGGCCGCGAGAGCCACCGACATCAACAGTACCCCCGCGAATGGTTTGGTTATCATCGAAACATCGACTCCCTGCCGTATGCGAGGCCGCAGCATGACAACGCTCATCGACACGATCAACCACGGCCCCATCCGCGAACTGCGGCTGGCGCGGCCGCCGGTCAACGCGCTGGATACCGAACTGTGCCGCGCACTCATCGCCACGCTGAACCAGGCCATGGCCGACGACGTGCAGGGCGTGGTGCTGTCCGGCGGCGAGCGCATCTTCACCGGCGGCATGGACGTGCCCTGCCTGCTGCGCCACGGCGAGGACAGGCACAAGCTGCTGGACAGCTGGCAGGCGTTCTTCGGCGCCGCGCGCACGCTGGCCGAAAGCCGCATCCCGGTGGTGGCCGCGCTCACCGGGCATTCCCCGGCCGGCGGCTGCGTGCTGGCGCTGTGCTGCGACTACCGGGTGATGGCACGCAGCGTCGACCCGGCCAAGCCCTATGTGATCGGCCTGAACGAGGTGCAGGTGGGCCTGGTCGCGCCGGAAGGCATCCAGCGGCTGATGCGGCGCGTGGTCGGCACGCACCGCGCCGGCGTGCTGCTGGCCGGCGGGCAGCTGGTGAGCGCCGAGCGCGCCCTGGACATCGGGCTGGTGGACGAACTGGCCGACGGTGCCGACGGCGTGGTCGGCCAGGCCATCGCCTGGCTGCAGGCCCAGCTGAAGCTGCCGCACCAGCCGATGCTGCAGACCCGCGCCATCGCCCGCGCCGACCTGCAGGAGGCGATGCAGCCGGAACACATCCAGCTCGAGCGCTTCGTCGAGGCCTGGTATTCGGCCGATGCGCAGGCGGCGTTGCAGGCGCTGGTGGCGAAGCTCGGCAAAGCCTGAGGTAGCGCCCGACCGTTGGTCGGGCGACGGTATTGATGCAACCGGGCCGATCGTGCCGACCAACGGTCGGCACCCACGCAGGAGCGACGGCAGCGGCGGCGTGGCATCCCCCGCCCGCTATAATTCCGGCCCTCGCCATCCAGGCCCGCCCCCTTGTCCGCCAATCCCGAACCCGTGGTCCCCGAACTGATCGACCTGCTGTCGCTGGAGCGGCTGGAGGACAACCTGTTCCGGGGCCAGAGCCGCGACATCGGCACCAAGTACGTGTTCGGCGGGCAGGTGCTGGGGCAGGCGCTGGCCGCCGCCCAGGCCACCATCGACAACGGCCGCCATGTGCATTCGCTGCACGCCTATTTCCTGC
>JAEWOJ010000127.1 GCA_023399815.1 Pseudomonadota bacterium
GCAGCCCGATCGCGGCAACGGACGCGGCGGGCAGCGTGGTGCAGACCACCGAGCACGAGCCCTACGGGCGGATGCTCAACCGGACCAACGACAACCGGCCGGGCTATACCGGGCATGTGATGGACCAAGCCACCGGCCTGGTCTACATGCAGCAGCGCTATTACGATCCGATGCTGGGAAAGATGTTGAGCGTCGATCCGGTCACGGCTTACGAGCAGCCGATTACGAATTTCTGCCGCTATTGTTACGCACGCAATAACCCGTACAGATTTATAGATCCAGATGGTCGACAGTCGCTGCCGAATTGGCCGGTCCAGAACAACTACGAACTGAACAAAGCCGATAAGCCGAGGGAGGGTCGCGGTGAATTCGGGACGCCCCGAAACACGAGTCTTGGCCCCTCAACGCATTCAGGAATTGATATTCAGGCGCGAACGGGCACGCCAGTGTTGGCGGCTGGAGATGGTGTTGTTGTTGATGTGAGGCCGAATCCGAGTGCAACGTATGGCAACCAAATTGTGATCGATCATGGTGAGGGTGTGTATACGCAGTCTTCACACTTGGATGGCGCTATCGTTGGGCCTGGCGATAACGTTTTGGCCGGTCAAATGATCGGAACCGTGGGCACTACGGGCAATACGCCTCCTGCTGGCGACGCGCACCTGCACTTCGAAGTGCGAATTGGCGGGCCGGAACCCAGAGCAAGAGGTGGATCAGTAGTTGACCCCAGTAATGTCCTGCCACCACCACCTCCACTTGAGCGTCGGATCATACCGTTCACGGATTTTCCGGGCCAGCGCTAGCAGAGACTTAATATGACTCACCGTTATTTGATGGGCTGCCTACTATCCCTATCCCTCTTCCTTGCCGCGTGTGCGGACGCGCAGACTGGAAAGGAGATGTCCGGCCAGTTCGGAGAATTCGCGATTGGATCTTCGCCCAAGGATCTGGGAGTGTTGTTGACTACCGATTGTGTTGGCTCTGTCATTGATCTTTCTGACTGCTCGGGAGTCGGAGTGGATGGAATCCGATACGCATTCTTTGACGGCGCTCTTTCTCGCGTTTCCGCGAATCGAGCTGAGGTTAAAGGCGCCGTGAAACTTCCAGGAGGCATGATTTTCGGCGAAAGTGTGGTTACAGCTGCTACCAAGCTAAAAGATCTGGGAGTTTCTCTTGACAGGAATGAGGTGAACGGCCGCATCGTGTATTCGTCCAACTTCGTTCTCAAGTCAAGCGCTGGGATCGACTACTCCATTGAACTTCATTCGGACGAGCATGGTGTGCTTGTCGAGGTCGTTGAACGTACGGACTTCTAGAACGCGAAGCTGGGAAACAGGAAAACGTTGTCGGGGGGCAGTTCCTGGTCGCCTATAAGCACAAGGCCCGCATTGCGGACCTTGTCATTGTTGCGGTGGAGAGTGGCTTACCGTCCCGCCTGCGCCAGCAGTGAGTCCAACACCTCGCTCACCATCTTCTGCTTGGCCTTCGGTAGCTGACTGATCCGCTCCAACTGCTGTTGCAGCTTCGGTGCCGGCCCACGCTTGCCGGCAAGCCGCCATCCCGGCACGTCGACCAGTTCTTCCACCGTGTCGGATCGGAGTGTTTAGCGCCACTACGGCGCTCAGCTGCCACCTGTTCGTGTTCGACCAGGGCAACCGGCTGCGCACGGCGCTGGACACGAAGGCGTACCGCTACGATGTGCAGAGCCGGCGAGTACCGCACAGCCAGTCCGGCCGGCACCCTGTACGAGATGTACAGCCTGGACGGACAGCTGCCATGGCATAGCGACGAACAGATTGGGCTGCACTTCCAGCAGAGATCCCTCTCAATGGCAGCACTGGTGCCGATGCCAGACAACGCAGAAAACTGTTGCATGGCCCCACCCTCGCCGCTATCATAAGCGGCTCCTTCGGGGTGTAGCTCAGTCTGGTAGAGCGCTACGTTCGGGACGTAGAGGTCGCAGGTTCGAATCCTGTCTCCCCGACCAATTCGACAGAAGCCGGCCTTGCGCCGGCTTTTGTTTTTACTCCCAGGTCGACGACCCTCCGGGTCGTCGACGGGTGATGCCAGGAACCGCTCCCGGCGATTCCCCATGCTTTCCGCGGACAACGCATTCCTCCCCGCCTTGTCCGCGCCGGAGTCACGCAATGTCCAACCAAGTCCCAACGGCATCCCGGGCTTCCCTGTTCAAGGGCCGCCTGCTGGCCTTCGCCGCCATCATCCTCGTCTCGGCCAACCTGCGCACTGCGGTCACCTCGCTGACGCCGCTGCTGGACCGCCTCGGCCACCTGTTCGATTTCGGCAACACCATGACCGGCGTGCTCGGCATGATGCCCACCGCCGCGTTCGCCCTGCTCGGCCTGAGCACGCCGCGCCTGATCCGCTGGATCGGGCTGGAACGCACTGCGGTGCTGACCATGCTGCTGGCCACCCTCGGCCTGTTGCTGCGCGCCAGCGCCGACAGCGTGGGCATGCTGCTGGCGGGCTCGGCGGTCGCGCTGGCCGGCATGGGCATCGGCAACGTGGTGGTGCCGCCGCTGGTCAAGCGCTACTTCGCCGATCGCGTCGGCACGCTGAGCACGCTCTACATCACCGTGCTGCAGGCCGGCACGATGATCCCGGCGCTGCTCGCGGTGCCGGTGGCCGACCGTTTCGACTGGCGCGTCTCGCTGGGCATGTGGTCGCTGCTGTCGCTGGCCGCGCTGCTGCCGTGGATCATGCTCGCCCGGCACGTGCCGCGGCCGCAGGGCGCCGCGACCGGGAGCGTGGCCCATGCCTCGGGACGCGTGTGGAAGACCTCGCTGGGCTGGGGCATGGCGCTGATGTTCGGCATGACCTCGCTGGGCACCTATTCGTTGTTCACCTGGCTGCCCAAGGTGATGGTCGAAGCCGGCGCCAGCGAGGCCTTCGGCGGCGTTATGGTGGCGGTGTACTCGGCCATCGGCCTGCTGCCCTCGCTGCTGGTGCCGGCGCTGGCGGTGCGCATGCGCAACCCGTTCCCGATCGCGATGCTGGTGTTCGGCCTCAATGCCGTCGCCTTCGCCGGCCTGCTGTGGGCGCCGATGCAGGCGCCGTGGCTGTGGGCAGTGGTGGCAGGCCTGGGCCCGTCGACCTTCCCGCTGGGCCTGACCCTGATCAACCTGCGCACCCGCACCCCGGCCGGCTCGGCCGCGCTGTCGGGCTTCATGCAGGGCGTCGGCTACAGCCTGGCCAGCCTCGGCCCGCTGCTGTTCGGCTGGCTGCACGGCGCCAGCGGCGGCTGGGCCTGGTCGTTCGCCTTCCTGATGCTGTGCTCGCTGGTGCTGCTGGTCGCGGCGTGGTTCGCGTGCAGGCCGCAGCAGTTGGAGGACCATTGGCACAAGCCGTTGTAGGAGCGACGCGAGTCGCGACGGGGTTTACCGGGAAAGCGCCATCGCGACTCACGTCGCTCCTACACAACCGCATGCATCACCGCATTACCCTCTGGTCTGCCCTTCGCCGCACACCACGAAACGCTCCACGGTGAGCGCCTCCAGCCCCATCGGGCCGTAGGCATGCAGGCGCGTGGTGGAGATGCCGATCTCCGCGCCCAGCCCCAGCTCGCCGCCGTCCGAGAAGCGCGACGAGGCGTTGACCATCACCACCGCCGAGCGCAGCGCGTGCACGAAGGCGTCGGCGTGGGCCGGGTCGCCGGTGGCGATGACCTCGGTGTGGTCGGAGGTATGGCGCTGGATGTGGGCGATCGCCGCGTCCAGCGAATCGACCACCCGCACGGCCAGGATCAGGTCCAGGTATTCGGCGGCATAGTCGGCCTCGTCCGCCGGCGCCACGTCCGCCACCAGCGCCTGCGTCGCCGCGTCGCCGCGCAGCTCGACGCCGCGCGCGCGCAGCGCATCGGCGGCCATCGGCAGGAAGCGCGGCGCGATGGCGGCGTGCACCAGCAGGGTTTCCAGCGAATTGCAGGCGGCCGGGCGCGAGACCTTGCCGTCGACCAGCAGACCCAGCGCCAGTTGCGGGTCGGCACTGTCGTCCACATACAGGTGGCACACGCCCTTGTAGTGCTTGATCACCGGCACCCGCGCGTGCTCGGCGACGAAGCGGATCAGTCCTTCGCCGCCGCGCGGGATCGCCAGGTCGACGATGCCGTCGAGCTGCAGCAGTTCCAGCATGGTTTCCCGGCGCAGGTCCTCGACCAGGATCAGCGCGGCATCGGCAATCCCGGCCTCGCGCAGGGCGCGCTTGAGCGCGGCGGCGATCGCGGTGTTGGAATGGATGGCTTCCGAGCCGCCGCGCAGGATCACGCCGTTGCCGGCCTTGATGCACAGCGCCGCCGCGTCGGCGGTCACGTTCGGGCGCGCCTCGTAGATCATCGCGATCACGCCCAGCGGCACGCGCACCTTCTGCACACGGATGCCGTTGGGACGCACGTAGTCGCGGGTGACCTCGCCGACCGGATCGGGCAGCGCGGCGACGTCGCGCAGCGCCTTGGCGACGCCGGCCAACCGTTGCCGGTCCAGCGCCAGCCGGTCGAGCATCGCGCTGCCCACGCCCTTGTCCCGGGCGGCCTGCAGGTCGCGGGCATTGGCGGAGAGGATGGCATCGGCATCGGCCTCCAGCGAGGTCGCCATCGCCTCCAGCAACGCGGCGCGGGCGGCGGCGGGAAGCTGGCCGAGCTGCCGGGCGGCATCGCGGCATTGCAGGGCAAGGGTCTTGATATCGGTCATGGTTGCGGCTCGCATGCAGGAATATCCGTCCCTGTAGGAGCGACGCCAGTCGCGACGGGGCTCAACCGGGAAAGCCCCATCGCGGCTCGCGCCGCTCCTACGGCAGCAGGACGAGGTCGTCGCGGTGGATCACGTTGTCGCCATAGGTATAGCCGAGCACGGCCTCGATCTCGCGGGTATGGCGGCGGCCGATGCGGCGCACGTCCACCGCCGAGTACTGGCTGATGCCGCGCGCCACGCACTGCGCGCCGCCCTCGCCGTCCACCCGCACCTCGACCATGTCGCCGCGGCGGAAGTCACCCTCGGCGCCGGTCACGCCACCCGGCAGCAGCGATGCGCCCTTCTCGCGCAGGGCGCGCGCGGCGCCGGCGTCGATCACGATGGCGCCCGGCTCGACCGGTGCGTGCCGCAGCCAGTACTTGCGCGCGGCGATGCGCGAGCGCCCGGCATGCAGCCAGGTGCCGCGCAAGCGGCCCTGCGCCAGAGCGCGCACCACCTCGCCGCTGCGGCCGTTGAACAGGAAGGTATCGATGCCGGCGGCGCCGGCCTTGGCCGCAGCCTGCAGCTTGGTGTGCATGCCGCCGGTGCCGGCCGCGCTGCCGCTGCCGCCGGCCATCGCCATCACCCCGGCGGTCAGCTCGACGACCTCGTCGACCGGCCGCGCCTGCGGATCGCGGCGCGGATCGGCGGTGTACAGCCCGTCGATGTCGGTGGCGATGAACAGCGCGTCGGCATCGACCAGCGCGGCGACGATGGCGGCGAGGTTGTCGTTGTCGCCGAGCTTGAGTTCGTCGACCGAGACGGTGTCGTTCTCGTTGACCACCGGCAGCGCGCCGAGCGCCAGCAGTTCGCCCAGCGTGGCGCGCGCGTTGAGGTAGCGGCGGCGGTTGCGCAGGTCGTCGTGGGTGAGCAGCACCTGCGCCACCGGCCGTTCGAAGAAGCGCTGCCACAGCGCGATCAGCCGCGCCTGTCCCAAGGCGGCCAGCGCCTGCCGCGCGGCGATGGCCACGCCGGCCTCGGCCGCTTCGGCCGTCCTGGGCACGATGGCGCGTCCGGCCGCGACCGCGCCGGACGACACGATCACCACTTCCCTGCCGGCCAGCAGGTTGGCCGAGACGAACTGCGCCAGCCCCAGCGCGAAGCGCGGGGTCAGGCCGCCGCCGTCGGCGGCCAGCAGGCTGCTGCCGACCTTGAGCACCGCGCGCCGCCACGGCGGCAGCGTCTGCTCGGCGAAGGGCGAAGGCGAGGTGTCGGTCATGGGATCAGCGCGTGTTCCATTCGTGGACGGCCAGCTCGGAACTACCGTGGACGGCCAGCGGATCGGCGGCGACGATCGCCTGCGCCTCGGCCAGGGTCGCCACGTTCTGCAGCACGTAGGCGCCGCCGCTGCCGTCGCCGAAACCGCCGGTCAGGTACAACCTGTCCTGCGCACGCAGTTCATCGAGGAACGCCAGGTGCGGCGCGATCACCGCCTCGTCGAACACTGGCTTGCGCATTGCCAGTACCAGGTAGCACTTCATGCCTTGCCTCCGTTTTCCATGTCCGTCCCTGCCACCTCAAGGTAGGGGCGACGTGAGTCGCGATGGGCGTTCCCAGGCAAGCCCCGGTCGCGACTCGCGTCGCTCCTACACGTCGCTCCTACATATGCATGGCACATGGCCTCGCCGTTCCCGGCTCAGCCAGCCAGCGCGTTCCAGCGCGCGCGCAGTTCGTCCAGCCGCAGGTCAGCGGCGGCGCCCGGCGACACGCGCACGGCGAGGCTGCCTTCCGGCGTGCGTCCCTGCCCCGCCGTGTCGGCCGAGGCGGCGGCGGCCTTGTAGGCCTCGCGGAACGGCACGCCGGCCACCGCCGCTTCCACCGCCACGTCGGTGGCGTACATGCCCGAGTCGATGGCGGCGCGGATGTTGCCATCGCGCCAGTCGAGGTTGGACAGCAGCGCAGGCAGCAGTTCGAGCGCGGCCAGGCCACGGCCGAAGCCGTGGAAGATCGCGCCCTTGGACGCCTGCAGGTCGCGGTGGTAGCCGGACGGCAGCGACAGCAGCTGCTCGATCTCGGTGCGCGCGGCGGCGACGCTGGCATGGGTGGCGCGCATCAGCTCGATCACGTCCGGGTTGCGCTTGTTGGGCATGATCGAGCTGCCGGTGGTGTACTGCGCCGGCAGCGCGACGAAGGCGAACTCGCCGGTGGTGAACAGCGACAGGTCCCAGGCGATGCGGCGCAGGTCCAGCGTCGCGCCGCCCAGCGCCTCCAGCGCGGCCAATTCGAACTTGCCGCGCGAGAGCTGCGCGTAGATCGGGCTGACCTGCATGCGCGCGAAATCCAGCGCGCGCGTGGTGTGCCCGCGGTCCAGCGGCAGGTTGACGCCGTAGCCGGCGGCCGTGCCCAGCGGGTTGCAGTCGATCAGCCGGCGCGTGTCGGCCGCGCGCACCGCGTTGTCGATGAAGGCCTCGGCCCAGCCGGCCCACCACATGCCGGCCGAGGACACCACGGCGCGCTGGATGTGGGTGTAGCCGGGCAGCGGCTGCTGCCGTTCGGCGGCGGCGCGGTCCAGCGCCACCTTCGCCACCTCGCGGCTGATCTGCGCCACGCGCGCCAGCTTCTCCTTCAGCCACAGGCGCGTGGCGACCAGGATCTGGTCGTTGCGGCTGCGGCCGGTGTGGATCTTGCGGCCGGCATCGCCCAGGCGCTCGGTCAGGCGCGCCTCGATGGCGGAGTGGCAATCCTCGTACCGGTCGTCCAGCACGAAGGCGCCGCTGCGGAAGTCCTCGGCCAGCAGCGACAGTTCGCGCTTGAGCGCGGCCAGTTCGTCGGCCGACAGGATGCCGATGTGCTGCAGCCCTTCGGCATGCGCGGCGCTGGCCTGGATGTCGTGCAGGAAGAATTCGCGGTCCAGGATCACGTCGTCGCCGGCGAGGAAGGTCTGGATCTTGGCGTCCACCGCGACGCCGGGCTTTTGCCACAGCAGGTTGGTCATAGAAATCCTCTCGATAATCCTTGATGTCCGTTGTAGGAGCGACGTCAGTCGCGATGAGGCTTTACCGGGAAATCCCGTCGCGACTCACGTCGCTCCTACGGAAGCGTGGGTCAATGCGGGATCGCGGTCAGCTCGGGCAGGCCGAGCGCGAGGTTGAGGTTCTGCAGCGCCTGGGTCGCCGCGCCCTTGAGCAGGTTGTCGATGGTCGCCACCACCACCACGCGCTTGTTGCCCGGCGCCATGGTGAAGCCCCCGATCTGCACGCCATGCTGGCCGGCGATGCGGCTGACCCACGGCGCCTCGTCCACCACCTCGACCAGCGGCTCACCGGCGTAGCGCCGCTGGTACAGCGCCATCACCTCCTCGCGCTTGAGCGGCTGCTGCAGCCACAGATTCACGGTCAGGGTGATGCCGCGGAAATGCGGCGCCACGTGCGGCATGAACTCCACCGGCACGCCGAGCCGCGTGGAAACCTCGCGCTCGTGCACGTGGTTGGTCAGCGCATACGGCATCAGGTTGTCGCGCAGCAGTTCGGTGTTGTTCTTGTCCGACGGCGTGGTGCCCGCGCCGGAGTAGCCGGAGACGCCGAAACAGGCCGGCGGCCCGGCCAGCTGCGACAGCAGCGGCGTGATCGCCAGCTGCATGGCGGTGGCGTAGCAGCCCGGGTTGCTGATGCGCTTCTGCCCGGCGTAGCCATCGCGGGTCAGTTCCGGCAGGCCGTAGTACCAGGCGCTGTCGAAACGGTAGTCGGCGGACAGGTCGACGATCACCGTGTCGGGCCGGACGGCGTCCAGCGCGGCGACATAGGGCTCGGCCTTGCCGTTGGGCAGGGCCAGGATCACCGCGTCGGCGCCCTTGGCGGCCACGGCCTGCGGGTCGAGGCTTTCGTAGCGCAGTTCGCCGCTGTAGGCGCTGTTGTGCCCGGCCACGCGCTGCCCGTCCAGCTCGCGCGAGGACACGAAGGCCAGTTCGATCCGCGGGTGCGCGGCGACCAGCCTGATCAGCTCGGCGCCGGTGTGGCCGCGGGCACCGACGATGCCCAGCGAGAATTTCCTGTCGGTCATGAATGCGAATCCAGTAGATGCTGCAGATGGCTGCGTACCGCCGGCCATTCGCTGTCGATGATGGAGAACGCCACGGTATCGCGCGGCGTGCCGTCGGCGTGGCGTTTGTGGTTGCGCAGCACGCCGTCCTGCTTCGCCCCGAGCCGGGCGATGGCGGTGCGCGAGGCCTGGTTGAACCAGCTGGTCTCGAAGCCGACGCCGATGCAGCCCATCGCCTCGAAGGCATGGCGCAGCAACAGCAGCTTGGCCTCGGTGTTCAGGCCGGTGCGCTGCACGCGGCGGTGGTACCAGGTGTAGCCGATGTTCAGGCGCGGCACGTCCGCCTCCAGCGCGTAGAAACGGGTGCTGCCCACCACCTCGCCGGCGGCGTCCTTGACCACGAACGGCAGCGCCTTCCCCTGCGCCTGCATGTCCAGCGCGGCCTCGACATAGCGTTCCGCGCCTTCCGGCGCAGGCACGTTGGTGTACCAGCAGCGCGACAGCCCGCCGTCGCCCAGCGCCTGCCGCAGCGCCGGCGCGTGCGCCATGCGCAGCGGCTCGAGCGCGACGTGGACGCCGCGCAGTTCCGGCACGCTGTTCCAGGCGGCGTTCGCGGGCTGCTTCATCGCCTCATCCCTGCAGGCTGGCCTTGCGTTCGCCGCAATGCTGGACGAAGCCGCGGATGCTGTCGAAGTCGCTGGCGCCGAACCAGAACACCTTCCAGTGGTCGAGCTTGTAGCAGCCGTCGGACTCGGCGTAGTAGAAGTGGTTGACCGGGTTGCCGTTGCGCGAGCGCCAGAACAGCTGCGGGGTCTCCTCCAGCATCACGTTCCACACCGCACGGCCCAGGCCTTCGCCCTGCGCGTCGTCGAGCACGGCGAACTTGTCCAGGTACACACCTTCGGCCTCGTCGGTGAGGATCACCGCGGTGCGGTAGTTCTCGCTGACGTAGGCACGCAGCAGCGTCGTCTTCTCGAAATAGTCCGGCACCAGGGTGCGGCCGAAGCTGGATTCGATCAGCGCCTTCAGCCGCGCGGTGTCCAGCTGCTCCCACGATGTCGCCTTGAGCACCTTCTCGCCGCGGCGGACCAGCGTGCCCGAACCCTTGTGGGTGAACAGTTCCTTGGCCAGGTCGGCCGGGCGCGTGATCGATACCGAGGACTCCTCCGGCAGCTTGTCCAGCAGGTCCTTGATCTGCTCGATCTTGACCTTCATGCCGCCGTGCAGCCATGGCTGCTGGATCAGGTGTTCGTACTCGGTGGACAGGTTGATCGAGTCGATCAGCCTGCCCTCGGCATCGAGCAGGCCGCCGGTGCCGGTGAGGAAGATGATCTTGTACGGCTGCAGTTCCTGCACCAGCTCGTTGGCGGCGAAGTCGGCGTTGACGTTGAGGATCTGCCCGCTCGGCGTCTCGCCCAGCGAGGTGATGACCGGGATCGAACCGGCGCGCAGGCTGGCCTCGATCGGCGCCAGGTTGACCCGCCTCACTTCGCCGACCAGCCCGTAGGTGTCCCGGTCAAGGTACTCGGCCTCGAACACGCCGCCGGTGATCGAGGTGGCACGCGCGCCGTTCTGCTGCAGCGCCTCGACCAGCCGCAGGTTGGACTGCTGGAACACCTTGCGCACGATCGCCAGCGCCTCGGGCGTGGTCACGCGCAGGCCGTTGATGGTCCGCTTCTCGATGCCGGCCGCCGACAGTTCGGCATCCAGCTGCGGGCCGGCGCCGTGCAGCACGATCGGGGTCAGCCCGACCTCCTGCAGGAACGACAGCGAGGAGGTCAGCGCTTCCAGGTCGTCGCGCAGCACCGCGCCGCCGACCTTGACCACGGCGAAACGCTTGGCGTCCAGCTGCGAGAAGCGCTTGAGGTACTGGCTGATCTCCTTCGCGCTGGCCATGCTCGAAAGCAGGCGCACGATGGTCTGGCGGGTCTGGCGGTGGGGTTGCATGGTGGCGGGGTTCGTCTGTCGTGGGGCGGTGGGATGCGGCGGCTCAGGCGCCGCGTTGCAGGATCTGGAGAACCGATTCGGCGTAGCGCTGCAGCTGCTCCAGCGTCACGAACTCGTCGGCGGTATGGGCCTGGGCGATGTCGCCGGGGCCGTAGACCATCGTGGTGTAGCCGGCGGCCGAGAACAGCGAGGCCTCGGTCCAGAAATCGACCGCGTTGCCGATCGGCAGGCCCAGTTCGTCGGCGATGTCGCGCGCGGCCAGGCGGCGTTCCTCGGCGCGCGCGATGTCACCGGACGGCAGGCTCGGCCCGCGGAAGGTTTCCTCGAATTGCGCGGCGATGGGTTCGGCGAAACCGGCGAAGGTCGCCAGCAGCTGGTCGATGTCCATCGACGGCAGCGGGCGGAAGCCGAAGCGCAGCTCGGCCTCGGGCGCGATCATGTTGGCCTTGATGCCGCCTTCGACCCGGCCGATGTTGAAGCGCAGCCCGGTCAGGCCGCCGAAGCGCGCATGCGCCAGCGACTCGACGTGGTCCAGCGCCCGCCCGCCCCAGCGCATGGCCTGGTGCAGGGCGCTGGCCGCCGCGTCCTGCCGGCCCGAGGCATGGCCGGCGCGGCCGGTGAACTTCATCAGCACCGAACTGATGCCGCGGTGCGCCAGCACCGCCTCGCTCATGGTCGGCTCGGCCACCAGCACCGCTTCATAGGGGATGCCCCGGGCGAGGAAGGCCGCGATGCAGCGCGGGTCGTTGGCCTCCTCGTCCGAGGAGAACAGGAAGGCGGCGTCGCCATCGGTGAGATTGGCGGCGGCCACCAGAGCGGCGGCGGCACCCTTGATGTCGCACACGCCCAGCCCGACCACGCGGTCGTCCAGGCGCCGCATCGCGTGCGGATCGGCGCTCCAGTGCGGCGAATCCGGCACCGTGTCCAGGTGCACGTTGAACAGGTACTTCGGCGTGCCGCGCACCGCGTACAGGCTGACCGCGCCGGCGCCATGGTCGATCACCTCGACGTCGAACCCGGGCAGGTTCGCGCGCAGGTAGTCGAAGATGCCGCCGGTGGTGATCGCGCGCGGCGGGTTGCGGGTGTCGAAGGACACCAGCTTTTCGAGGTGCGCGAGGGTGGATTCGAGAAGTTCGGTCATCGAAATGGGATCAGGCAGCAGGAAGATCCTTCTCCCTTCGGGAGAAGGTGCCCCGAAGGGGCGGATGAGGGGCGAATGGAATCAGTGATGGTGAACCATCTGGACTCCATTGCCCCTCACCCCAACCCCTCTCCCGCAGGGAGAGGGGCTTTCAAGCGTCAGCCGTTGTTGACCTGCGCGTACAGCGTGCTGCTCATCCCGAACAGCTTGATGAAGCCCTCGGCCTCCTCCACGCCCCAGTCGGCCGACTGCGCGTAGGTCGCGCCCTTGGCGTTGAGGATGTGCGGCGAGCGAACCGCCACCGCATCGACGCGGGCGCCACGGGTTTCCAGCACCACCTCGCCGTTGACCTTGCCCTGCGACGATTGCAGGAAGGCTTCCAGGTCGGTCTTGAGCGGGTCGTGGTAGAAGCCTTCGTACACCAGCTCCACCCACTTGCGCGCCACGTCCGGCTTGAAGCGGTTCTGCTGCTTGGTCAGCACCGCGTCCTCCAGCGCGCGGTGCGCGGCCAGCAGCGCGGTCAGGCCCGGCGCCTCGAACACGATGCGGCCCTTCAGGCCGATCACGGTATCGCCGGTATACACGCCGCGGCCGACGCCGTATGGGGCGAACAGCTTGTTGAGCCTGGCCAGGATCTGCTCGCCCGGCAGCGGCTTGCCGTCCAGCTCCACCGCCTCGCCTTCGACGAACTTCAGGGTCACGGTCAGCGGCTCGATCGGCCACGCGCTGCGCGGCGCGCACCAGCCGCGCGCGCCCTCGCCCGGGGTTTCCCACTTGTCGATCTCGCCGCCGGACATGGTCACGCCCAGCAGGTTCTCATTGATGGTGTAGGCCTTCTGCTTGGCGCGCACGCCGAAGCCGCGCTCTTCCAGGTAGGCCTGCTCGTAGGCGCGGGTCTGGGTGTGTTCCTTCTGGATCTCGCGGATCGGCGCGACGATGCGGTAGTCGCCCTGCGCCTTCACCGCCAGGTCGAAGCGGACCTGGTCGTTGCCCATGCCGGTGCAGCCGTGGGCGATGGCGTTGGTGCCCAGTTCGGCGGCGCGCTTGAGCGCGGCATCGACGATCAGGTAGCGGTCGGACACCAGCAGCGGATACTGGCCCTGGTAGCCCTCGCCGGCCCACACGAACGGCTTGACGAAGCCCTGCCAGATCGCCGGGCCGCCATCGACGGTGACATGGCTGGCCACGCCCAGCTCGGCGGCGCGCTTCTCGATGGTCTCGCGCTCCTCGGCATCCACGCCGCCGGTGTCGGCGAACACGGTGTGCACGTTCCAGCCGCGCTCCTGCAGGTAGGGCACGCAGAAGCTGGTGTCCAGACCGCCGGAGAAGGCCAGGACGATGTCGCGGGAAGAGCCGGGACCGGGGACCAGGGGCTGGGGAATGGTCGAATCGGACTGCTGTGACATGTGGGGGTTCTCTATGGATTCAGTAAAAGATGCGGAAACACTGGCAGGCACGGGACGTTTCCATTCCCTATTCCCCGTTCCCTGTTCCCCGCTTTCCAACCAGCGCGGCCATGATCGCCTTCTGCACGTGCAGGCGGTTCTCGGCCTCGTCGATGGCGATGCACTGCGGCGAGTCCATCACCGCGTCGGTGGCCTTGACGTTGCGGCGCAGCGGCAGGCAGTGCGAGAACACGCCGTTGTTGGTCAGCGCCATCTTGGCTTCGTCGACGATGAAGTGCCTGTACTGGTCGCGGATCGGCTTTTCCGGCGCCCAGTTGCCGAAGTACGGCAGCGCGCCCCAGCTCTTGGCGTAGACCACGTCGGCGCCGCGGTAGGCGCTCTCGATGTCGTGGCTGACGGCCAGCGAACCGCCGCTCTCGGCCACGTTCTGCGCGGCCCAGCCCATGTAGCGCTCGTCGAGGATGTACTGCTCGTTCGGGCACAGCAGGGTCACGTCCATCCCCAGGCGGGTGGCGATCGTCAGCGCCGAGTTGGCCACGGCGGTGTTCAGCGGCTTGGGGTGGTAGGTCCAGGTCAGCACGTACTTCTTGCCGCGCAGGTCGCTGGTGCCGAAGTGTTCCTGCAGGGCCAGCGCGTGCGCCAGTTCCTGGCAGGGGTGGGTGATGGTCTCCATGTTGATGACCGGCACCGGGCTGTACCTGGCGAAGGCCTTGAGCACGATGTCCTGGCGGTCGTAGGCCCAGTCCACGAACTTCGGGAAGGCGCGCACGCCGATCAGGTCCACGTAGCGGCCCAGCACCTTGGCCACCTCGGCGATGTGCTCCTCGGTGTCGCCGTCCATCACCGTGCCGAGGTCGAACTCGATCGGCCACGCGTCCTTGCCCGGCTGCAGCACGATGGCGTGGCCGCCCAGCTGGAACGCTCCCAGTTCGAAGCTGGTGCGCGTACGCATGGAGGGGTTGAAGAACACCAGCGCGATGGACTTGCCCTTGAGGTCATCGCCCAGCTTGTTGCGCTTGAACAGTGCCGCCTGGGTCAGCAGCGCATCGAGCTCGGCGCGGCTCCAGTCCTGGGTGTTCAAGAAGTGCTTCACAGACATCGATCCATCCTTTGCTGCAGGGGACCGCCGTTGCCGGCGGCAGGATGCGCGGACGCGCGACTCATTGCGGTTGAAACTTTCCGTGGAACAGAAACGAAAAAACCCAGCCTGGGCTGGGTTTTCCGAACAGACAGCACGAAGCTCCGGCTTACCCAGCGAATATGTGGGATTCCGGTCGGCGGGCACGCGACGTCATGCCGGACGCCATCCGGGCGGTGCTGGTTTCGTGCTGGAAGCTGTTCGCCTTCATCGTCGCGCATGGTCGCACGCGTCCCGGCACCACGCAAGTACTGCGACGCAACATCACGGATTGGCCGGCCCCTGCTCCGGGTCCTCGCCCAGCTCCGGGGTGATCGACACCCGCAGCTTCAGGCGGTTGCCGGGGTCCTCGGGCAGGCGCGAGCGGAACTTGACGCCCTTGTAGACGTAGTCCACGTCGTAGGCGATGGGGCGGCGGAATTCGCGGCCGACCTCGACGATGCGGCACTCGGGAGTGAGCAGCGCACCGTTGCCCGCCGTGGCCTGCGCCGGGCTGGCCTCGTCCTCCTCCGCGCCGCGGCGGAAGATGCCGCGCATCGAGTCCCAGAAGCGGCGGAAGCCGCCCTTCTCCTCCTCGCCCTTGACCTGCACCGGCGCCAGCGTGCGGGTGGACACCGGCTCGCAGTGCTCCTCGGTGCGGGTGGCGCGCAGGGTCTGGAACACCGGCTCGACGTTGAGCACCTGGGCGTAGTCGTAGCGCACGTTCTCCATGACCGCCACGCGGTTGCGCAGATCGCTGCCCTGCGCCTGCGCCATCGCGCCCTGCGGCGCGGCGGCCAGCAGGCAGGCGATGGACAGCGGCAGCAAGGGGGATTTGATCGACACGTTGGGCGCGGCGGGGCAACGGTTATTGCCCATAGTGTAGACAGCACGGTGAACGGGGGACTGAACATTACCCATCCCGCGCCCCGCTGCCCAGCCCGGACGTGTCCGCCCCGGCGCCACCGGCTAGAATTGCGGGGCTGACGTTCCCCCGGATCCCCATGGCCCTGCACCTGTACAACACCCTGACGCGGCAGCTGGAGCCGTTCGTCCCGCTCGATCCCGCCGCCCCGACCATGTACGTGTGCGGCCCCACCGTCTACAACTACGTGCACATCGGCAACGCCCGCGGCCCGGTGGTGTTCGGCGTGCTCGCCGACCTGCTGCGGCGGCGCCATGGCGCGCTGCGCTACGCCCGCAACATCACCGACGTCGACGACAAGATCAACGCCGCGGCCAGGGAGCAGGGCGTGCCGATCTCGGCCATCACCGACCGTTTCGCCGCCGCCTACCGGCAGGACATGGCCGCGCTGGGCGTGGCGCCGCCGGACATCGAGCCGGAGGCCACCGCGCACATCCCGCACATCATCGCGATGATCGAGCGGCTGATCGAACAGGGCCACGCCTACGCCGCCGAGGGCCACGTGCTGTTCGCGGTGGCCAGCTTCGGCAATTACGGCAGGCTGTCCCGCCGCGATCCCGAGGAAATGCTGGCCGGCGCCCGCGTCGAGGTGGCCCCGTACAAGCGCGATGCCGGCGACTTCGTGCTGTGGAAGCCCTCTTCCGACGACCTGCCCGGCTGGGACTCGCCTTGGGGCCGCGGCCGCCCGGGCTGGCACATCGAATGCTCGGCGATGGCCGCCGCCCATCTGGGCGACACCATCGACATCCATGCTGGCGGCGTGGACCTGCAGTTCCCGCACCACGAGAACGAGATCGCGCAGAGCGAATGCGCCCACGGCGGCCGGACCTTCGCCCGCTTCTGGCTGCACAACGGCATGCTCAACTTCGGCGGCGCCAAGATGAGCAAGTCGCTGGGCAACATCGAGCGCGTGCACGACCTGGTGCGCCAGCACCCGCCCGAGGCGCTGCGCTACGCGCTGCTGTCGGCCCACTACCGGCAGCCGCTGGACTGGTCCGACGCGCTGATCGAGCAGTCCGTGCGCACCCTGGACCGGCTCTACGGCACCCTGCGCGACCTGGGCGACGTGCCGGCCGAGGCGGCCATCCCGGCCGCGGTGGAAGCGGCGCTGGAAGACGACCTCAACACGCCGCTGGCGCTGGCCGAGCTGGCCCGCATCGCCGCCGAGGCGCGCAAGGCCGAAGGCGCGGACGACAAGGCGCGCCTGAAGAGCGAGCTGCTGGGCGCCGGCCTGGCGCTGGGCCTGCTGCAGCAGGCGCCGGCGGCGTGGTTCGGCCGCGGCGCCGAGGCCGGTGACGACGCCCGCATCCAGGCCCTGATCGACGAGCGCATCGCCGCCAAGCAGGCCCGCGACTTCGCCCGCGCCGATGCCATCCGCGACCAGCTGGCCGCCGAGAACATCGTGCTGGAGGACACGCCGCAGGGCGTGCGCTGGAAGCGCGGCTGATTTTCTGCCCCGCAAGGGCGGATGAGGGTTCGGGCGAAGCCTCGTGCAATCAAACATCGTGAGGGCTTCGCCCCTACCCTCACCCCAACCCCTCTCCCGACGGGAGAGGGGCTCAACGCAGAACCGAGATGACCGATTCCCCCTTCCCACTCGAACCCACCGCCGCCGAGGCACAGGCCGCCATCGCCGAGGAATTCTCCTTCTTCGGCGACTGGTCCGAGCGCTACCAGTACCTGATCGACCTCGGCCGCAAGCTGCCGCCCTTCCCGGAAGAGTGGAAGACCGAGGAACACCGCCTGCACGGCTGCCAGTCGATGGTATGGATCGTGCCGGAAGGCAATGCCGAGCGGCTGGTGTTCCACGCCGTCAGCGACTCGGCCATCGTTTCCGGGCTGATCTACCTGGCGCTGCGCGTCTATTCCGGCCGTTCGGCCGATGAGATCCTCGCCACCGAGCCGGACTACGTCGCCGCCATCGGCCTGGCCAAGCACCTCTCGCCCACCCGCAGCAACGGGCTGGCGGCGATGCTGGCCTTCATCCGCGACACCGCGCGGTCGCAGCGGCAATGACCCCCGCCACCGGCGACGGCGGCCCCGGCGCGCTGCTGCGCCAGCCCGGCTTCGCGCACCTGCTGCTGTACCGCATCACCGCGATGCTGTCCTACCAGATCGTCGCGGTCACGGTGGGCTGGCACATCTACGAGATCACCCGCAATCCGTTCTCGCTGGGCCTAGTCGGCCTGGCCGAAGTGCTGCCCTATTTCTGCGTGGCGCCGTTCGCCGGCTACCTGGTCGACCACCTGCCGCGGCGCCGGCTGGGCATGGCCGCCAGCCTCGGCCTGGTCGCCACCGCCGCCATCCTGTGCGCGGTCGCCCTGGACTGGCTGCCGTTCCAGGGCGTGTGGCCGATCTACCTGGCCATCGCGCTGACCGGCATGGTCCGCGCCTTCCTGTCGCCGATCTACAACGCGCTGTTCGCGCGGGTGCTGGCGCGCGAGCAGTACGCGCGCGGCGCCGGCTTCGGCAGCGTGGTGTTCCAGGCGGGCATGGTGATCGGCCCCGCGCTGGGTGGCGTGCTGGTCGGCTGGGGTGGCAAGGGACTGTCCTACGGCGTGGCGATGGCCATGGCGGTGCTGGCGGTGGCCTCGCTGGCGCTGCTGCGGGTTGAGGAACCGGCACCGCCGCAGGTGCGCGCGCCGATCTTCTCCAGCATCGCCGAGGGCGCGCGCTTCGTGCTGTCCAACCAGATCATGCTCGGCGCGATGGCGCTGGACATGTTCTCGGTGCTGCTCGGCGGCGTGGTGGCGATGCTGCCGGCCTTCATCCAGGAAATCCTGCACTACGGGCCGCAGGGCCTGGGCATCCTGCGCGCCGCACCGGCGCTGGGCTCGATCTGCGTCGGCCTGTGGCTGGCCCGGCATCCCCTGCACCGCAACGCGGGGCGGACGCTGTTGTTCGCGGTGGCCGGCTTTGGCCTGTGCGTGATCGGCTTCGGCCTGTCGCGGCACTTCTGGCTGTCGGCGGCGATCCTGCTGTTCTACGGCGCGTTCGACGGCGTCTCGGTGGTGGTGCGCTCGACCATCCTGCAACTGGCAACGCCCGACGAGATGCGCGGCCGGGTGTCGTCGATCAACGGCATCTTCATCAGTTCCTCGAACGAACTGGGCGCGTTCTACGCCGGCAGCATGGCGCGCCTGCTGGGGCTGGTGCCGGCGGTGGTGATCGGCGGCTGCGCGGTGCTCGGCGTGGCCGGCATCACCGCCTGGAAGGCGCCGCGGCTGCGCCGGCTGAACCTGCGCGACCTGCAGTAGACCACCCGCTCCGCCTGTCAGAACAACCCGGGCTGCACGGCATCCGATGCCGGGGTTTGCAGTTCCGGCAATCCCGGCAGGCGCTCGCGCAGCATGCGGTGGAAGCGCAGCGCCTGTTCGGCCGCCAGGTGGTTGTCCGGCGTGTGCAGGAACACGTGCGGCGTCAGCCCCTGTTCGATCCAGCCAGCTGCCTGTTCCACCCAGGGTTCCAGCCATGCGTGGTTGGCATCCAGGTCCGGCCCGCCGATGAAGCGCACCTGCGGGCTGCGGCTGAAGGCGGTCGCCCGCACCGGAAGGCGCGGTTTCTTCGACTGCGCGTGCCGCACCGCCGGGTCATCCGAGGCGCAGGCGAACAGCGCGCGCGAGTCCAGGCAGATGCGCTCCACGCCGCGCGCGTGCAACAGGCGGTTGAGCGCACGCTCCTCGTCGCCACGCTCGAAGAACGCCGGATGGCGCACTTCCACCGCCAGTTCGCGGGCGGCGAAGTGATCCAGCCACGCCTCCAGCTCATCCAGCCGTGCCGGGCCGAAGCTGGCCGGCAACTGCAGCCACAGCGGCGCGACGCGGGCGCCGAGCGGGGCGAGCAACGAAAGGAAATCCTCGCTGGCCTGCAGGCGCTCGCGCAGGTCGCCTTCATGGCTGATGTCGCGCGGCAGCTTGGCGCAGAAGCGGAAGTCGTCCGGCATCACCTCCGCCCAGCGCCGCACCGTATCCGCGGCCGGCCGGGCATGGAAGGTGGTGTTGCCCTCCACCGCGTTGAAGGTGCGCACGTAGTGGCCCAGGCTCTCGCCCTGCCGCAGGTCGGCCGGGTAGAAACCGCCGCGCCATGCCGGCTCGTTCCATGACGGGCAACCGAGACGATAGGGCAGGCGCTGGAGCATGTTCACGGCGGGCGGGCGTCGGGGGGAAACATAGTCTAGGCCGCTTGCCTCGCACGGGTTGCGACGCGCCATGCGCATCGTGCCCGCGCCAGGTCCGCCGAACGCTCTCGCACACTGCATCGCAAGCCGCTGCCATGGACAGCGACCGCGCCCTATCCGCCCATGGATTCCCGTCGGATCAGCTCCAGTCCCTCGCGATATGAAGTCACCGCGAACTCCGGGAAGCGGCGCTTGAATTTCGTGGAGTCGAAGAGGTTGTCGTGCTCATAGCGCGGCAGCAGTTCCCGGAGCTCGCGCACCTGCCGGGAAAAGAGGCCAGCGGCGGTCAACGTCCACTTGCCGACGACGGTGCAGGAAGGCGCCTGGCCGAAGACCTCGCAGGCCATCCCGGCGAACTGCCGGTAGGTCGGCCGGTCGTCGCAGCAGGGCAGGTGCCAGGTCTGCTCCCCAGGCATCCGGCGCGTTGCCGAGCGCGGCCAGCGCGCGGCTCGCATCGGGCGTCCAGATCAGGGTACGCAACCGGTCGTCGCGCACCGGCACGCGCGGCGTCCTGCCGGTCTTGAGCCTGTCGATGACCAGCGCGTTGGTGAAGCTCTGTGTCTTGCCGGGGCCGTAGAACTCGGGCGCCCGGCCGATGAGCACGGGAATGTTGCCGCGCGCCATCTCCTCGAGCACCATCGACGCCATCGCCGCGCGCACCCTGTCCTTGCGCCCGACCGGCGCGAACGGTGTCGCCTCCATCTGCAAGCGGCCGTCCTGCGGGTACATGTAGGTGTTGTCGAAATAGGCGAAGCTGGCGCCCGTCGCCGGGCACGCATCCAGGGCGTTTCGCAGCATCGTGGGGAACGGCCTTTCCCACAGCGCCGTGTCCGGCGGCAGGCCGGCGGTGAAATAGACGACGCTGCTGCCCTTGACCACGGCGGCGGTCTGCTCCGCGTCGAGGAGATCGGCGGCAACCGTCATGTCGTCGTTGACCCTGCCCGGTGACCTGGCGCAGTGGGAACGTGGCACCCTGCTCGACACGCTGCGCCGCAAGGTGGCCGACATCGAGACGCTGCAGGCGCAGCTTGCGCGCAACAGGGCGCAGCTGGCCGAACTGATCGGGCAGATCGAGGCAAAGCCGCAGGACATGAGCTGCGAAGCCAACGCGCGGCGGGTGCTGTCGGGCATGCGCCTGTGGACGCGGACGGCGCGCCCGCTCCCGCGACCGCTCCCCGTTCCAGGGCCGGCCGTGGAGCGGCCCGCCGCTAGCTCACGTCAGCGAAGCAGCGCCGCCACCTGTTCGGCGGTCGCCCTGGCCGACTGCGGATTCTGGCCGGTCACCAGACGGCCATCGACCACCACCTTCGGCACGAACGGCAGCCACGCCTTATCGTAGTGCGCGCCGCGTCGCTTCATTTCCGCTTCGGCGTTGTACGGCACCTTGCGGGCGACGCCGGCCAGGACTTCCTCGCGCCAGGAGAACCCGGTGATCCGGCGCCCGGCGACCAGCAGCCGGCCATCGGCCAGCGTCGTGTTCAGCAGCCCGCAATAGCCATGGCACACCGCCGAGACGATGCCGCCACGCGCGTGGATGTCGCGGGTGATGCGCTGCAGGCCCTGCGCATCCGGGAAGTCCCACATCACCGCGTGCCCGCCGGTGAAGTAGATCGCATCGAAGTCCGCGGCATCTATCTGGTCGGGCCGGGCGGTGTCGGACAGCAGCGCCATGCGCGCCGGGTCGGCCAGCCAGACTTTCGCGGTGGCGTCGATGTTCGGCCACTTGAGCGACCGCGGTTCCAGCGGCGAGAGTCCGCCCGACGGGCTCACCAGCCGCTGCGCGTGGCCGTGGGCGGCGAACACCTGCCAGGCATGGGTCAACTCCGACAGCCACAGGCCAGTCGGCTCGGTCGAATCGCCATAACGGGCGACATTGCTGACGACGTGCAGGATGCGACGGGACATGCGCAGGGCCCTCCTCGGTGACGCACCCTAACCTTGAAGCGGTGTTCAAGGTCAAGCCGGATCTGCCCGCCAGCGAAATCCCCGTGCCCATGTAGGTCCTGGCTACGCCCCCGACATCTCACGCATGGAACCATCGGGGACATAGCCAGGACCTGCGTGGAGCCGCAGGCGCCAACAAAAAGCCCCGCGCAAAGCGCGGGGCCGGTATGGAAGCCGGAGGCCGTGATGGCTCAGTCGCCCTGTTGCTTCTGTTTGACGAATGGATTTTTATGTTATTGATCTTATTGATATTTTTACCATAATTTTCAGGGCGCTTGCGAAAACCGCAGAGGTTCCCTGTTCAATACACCCCCGAGAGCTACGAAAACAGCCAGCTGAACAACCAGCCGAAGTTTCGGCTCATCGGTCATGAGGGGTACTTCCTTCAGGAAATCCCCCTGCTGATCGAAATGTCAGGAATTGATGCAGAAGCTACCGGCCAAAGAGGATGGAACTCCCGCGAGCCTGATGGCTAGGCGTGCACCACGCTCGCATGCCGCGACCAGCACTTAGAACGGCGACCAGGAGGCTGGAATCCAAGGCGCACCAATCACGATGGCAATCAGCACCAGTCGGATGTCACGCGAGACTAGTGCCCAGAGACGATCGCGATCGCTCTTGAAAGCGCAGTACGGGCCATGTTCTGCGGCCCCGTCTGCCTTCGATCTGATGCGCAGGCGAGCCATGTCACTCCCCCGCACCATTCGTGGTTTCGACAGAACTGCCTGAAGCAGCGGGCGGTGTCACCACCGCATCGGAAGAAGTGGCCTCACCGGGACCAGCCTCCGCGACCTGCATCGCCGCCTGTGCAACGCGCACCTGTTCCCAGTACGCTCGAATTGCTTCCAGCTCGCCGTAGCCACCGACTTCGATAAGGCGATCCAGGAAACGGCCATACAGACCGTCCTGGACCATCCCGTTGACACGCATCCATTCCATCGCCACGTTCGGATTCAGCAGAAGGACGAAGTGGAAGTCGCCGGACGGACCGGGCTTGGATTGGATGAGGTTGAACTCGCGAAGCCGCCTCATGCGACGACGCCAGGTATCCACAGCCCGCTCTCCGTAGAAACCGGCTTCACTTGCAAAGGTTGCCGGATTCTCGACCGTTACCAACGGGTGGTCCGGCGACCTGGCCCAGAGGCAAAACAGCGTATGTCCGGCCGGTTGCCCTTTGCTCTGCGCATCCACAGCCTGCATTACCAGCGGCAAGGTGCGCGGCAGGGTGGTAAACCCGTCGTTCGTCTTACGGCGCCACAGCCATTGGGAGGGGAATCCGGCGAAATGCAAGTCTAGCTGCTGCTGCGCCCTTTCCGACATCTTCAAGCGCTTGGTGGCGGTCTGCTTCTGGTTGAGCATCGTGGTGTACCGACAGGTTGATCTGCGAAGAGTCTCCCCGTCCGGCAGGAAAGCCGCAACGATTGAGTACGCAGGATATTGGCGGAACTTGACGAGCTATATTTGTATATTAAACTTTATGAATAAACAATACATCATGTTGTTATAAATACCTGAATTCGCATGATTCCGCACATAAATCATGATATTTCTTCTTATTTTTCAGTTGCTTGGCTCACGAAACGGGTGCTCTGCGTACTCGGGTGCTCTCCGTCATCCGTGTGCTCGTCGTGCTCCCGGGGTGATGGCGTGGAAGAGGGGGCTACAGGGTTCGCCGATGCTGCGTCGTTTGGTGGCAACCAAGGGCAGCCCCGGGACCGCGGATCGCCGAAGTGCTGACACCAAGCTAAAGTCGCTGATGTCAGCTGCTGCCGGGCCGCGGTCCTATTTGCCTCCGCCCCTTCTTTTCATGCTCGGTACCGGGCACGATCCCGATGGGTACCTGCCGCCTGCATCGTCGGCGGCTTGAAACAAACCTCTCAGTCAACGCGCCATAGGGGGCGTCGTGGCCGTTTCACCGATTCCGTCAGCGGAGCAGATCATCCAGCTTTACGAAGCCGGCAACCTTGCGGTCGAGCTCGCGGAATATCATTTCCCGGATGAGCACGGGAGCGACACGTTCCTGAAGCGCTGCATCGACCTGCACAACAATGGTGACATCGATCTTGTCGTTGTCACCGGCCAGCCGGCGTTCGACGCCATCGACACGCACTCGTTTTGGACAGCGGGCTCCATCGGATGATCGGCACGCCCAACGAATCACAGGCGCTGGACTACCTGACCGAAACGTTGCGCGAGGGAACGCTGACCATCGAGCAGTTCAACTCGACCTCGCACAAGCTGAACGCCGACGACCCGCAGCGGGTGTACGAATTGGTAGTACGATGGCTGCTGTCGGGCAGCATCGCATTGGCCAACAATACCGGTCGGTTCGTGAGGGCTGACAAGGAACGGGCCTTCAATACCAGCGTGCAGTCACTGGGCCTGAGCCCTGGCCAGCAACTGTTCCTGTGCCGCAAGGCGATCGGTTTCTTGTACATCCATCCCGTGGCCTGCTGCTCGGTCCTGGTCTCGGTGATCCGTGCCGCGGATGAGGACGTCAAGGCGCACATCGAGCAGCTTCTGTTCGATCCCATCCTCCTGAGCTACGGCGGCGGCGCCAGGGACTACCTGGCAAGCCTGCCTCCGACCGACGCGGCCTACGACACGGTCCAGAACGCGCTGGCCAGGTTCGGCGAGTTCCATTCCGCCATCGACGCCATCGGTTCCATCAAGGAACTTCATCCTTCAGAGCGGCAACTAGTCACGGCGCATCAGCGATCGCACGACCAGATGCGGGAAGCGCACAAGGAGGCGGAGAAGCAGTCCATCATCCGCAAGCTGGTGCACCACTCGACCATACTGCACGGAAAGCGGACGCTCACCTATGTTGTGGATCCTGGGGGCCAGAAACGTGCAGTCGCCATGGATCTCCAGAAACACAGCGCCTACATCGAACTCCCGCACCTGGAAAAACTCGATCCCGTAGGCCAGGACTACCTGCGGCGCATGTGCATGGTTGAGAAGCCCGTATGAAGCTGATTTTCCGAAGCTACTTGGCGTCCTTGCGCGAGCGCGAAGAACTCGATGCGATCCTGCCGGACCTGCTCAGCGAACTTGGCTACAACGTCTATTCGCGACCGCAACGCGGCACGGCGCAGGCCGGTGTTGACATTGCGGCCGTCGGCGTGGACGAGGATGGCGAGCGCAAGCTGTTCCTCTTCACGGTGAAACGCGGGGACCTTACCCGCGAGTCCTGGAACGACGGCACCCCGCAATCACTTCGTGCCTCGCTCGACACGATCCTGGACAACTACGTCCAGCATCGCGTCCCCAAGCGCTACCAGGACCTGAAGATCGTCGTCTGCATGGTCTTCGGCGGCGACATGCAGGAGCAGGTGCGCAGCGACGTCGAAGGTTACGTTCGGCGGTACGGCACTGACCGGGTCTCGTTCGCGGAATGGAACGGGGACAAGCTCGCCGGCCTGCTGATGCAGGGTGTGCTGCGCGAAGAGATCATGCCAAAAGCACTGCGACGCCATTTCCAGAAGGCGGTCGCGATGGTGGACGATCCAGAAATCGCCTTTGCGCATTTTTCGCGGCTCGTCCACGAGCTGTGTCAAGCCGCCACGAACGATAAGGAGCGGACCAGAACCGCCCGCCAGATCTACATCGCATTATGGGTGTTGTACGTGTGGGCACGCGACGTCGACAACGTCGAGGCGCCTTATCGCGCCAGTGAGTTCGCCCTACTCCGCCTGTGGGACTTGCTGCGTCCGTATGTCGGAAAGACCCGCAGCGCGGCCGGCAAAGCGATCACCCCTGTTCTGGGCGACGCCATCCAGCTCCACCTGGCGATCACCGAGGAATTCCTGTATCGCAAGATCCTGCCGCACGTCGGCGTGCCCTACGGCATTTCGATGGCGATCCGTGGCGGGGCGTCCGCCGACGTCAACTTGAGGCTGTTCGACGTGCTTGGCCGGATCGCGATGGCTGGCCTGTGGATCCATTGGATCAGTCAGCTAGACGCCGAGGCCGACCGCAAGGCCCGGCTAAACGCGCAGGCCCGGGATCTGGCGGATGCCGGCTTCCGGCTCATCAACAACAACCCGGCATTGTTCCTGCCACTACAGGATGAGCAATCCATCGAGATCGCTTTGTTCCTGCTTCTGGTCGGAGCAGTCGGCGGCAACCTGCATGACACCCATGCGTGGCTGCAGGGAATGGCGCAGCGTCTGGCACTAACCGTACGCACGCACGGCCGGTATCCCTGCGTGTTCTCCGAATACCGCGACCTCATTGCGCATCCACGCAGCCGAACCGATGAGTATCGCCAAGATGCGACCGCTGGTTCTACGCTGATTCCGCTCATGGCCGCCTTTCTCTCGTATTTCAGCGACGGTGAAAGCTTGGCTCAGTTGATCGACCTTAAGGGCAAGGAGCTGCAGCATTGCACGCTCCAGTTGTGGATTCCCGACGAATCGAGTGAAGCAGGCCTTTACGTCGGTAATGACGAGCACGGGATCGGGCTGTGCGACCTTCCTCTAACGACTGACGGCCAGGAGCAGATCGACACCCTCGACGCGGCGTTCAAGCAGGAGGGTGCCTTCGACAAGCTCTCGGCGATCGCAACTGGCTACTGGCCAATCGTGCTGACCGCTTGCCACCACTACCGGCTGCCCGTGCCGCCCCAGTTCTGGCGGCATATGGTCGCCCCGCTTGCCGCGGGGTGACCGAGGCATGATGTCCGCGCTGCAACGGCATCTTGCGTCGCCCGACGTGACGTTGGAGACCCACGTGCGGCGCTGTCATGCCGCCCTGGCCCAGGAATTGCGAACCCGGCGCGTCATCTACCTAGACACCAAGTATTGGATCATCCTGCGGGATATCGTCGCTGGCGTGCGCACGGCCAATCCGGAAATCGAACTGCTTGACGTCCTGCGCGGACTCGTCTCGGCAGGCAAGGCTTTCTGCCCGCTGAGCGAGAGCACCTTCGCAGAAATGCTCAAGCAAAGCGATGAACGGACCCGCATCGCGACGGCGAAAATCATCGATGAGCTGAGTCTGGGCGTCAGTTTGGTCCCGTTCGAGCAACGGGTCGCCATGGAACTGCGGACCTTCATTTATGGCCAATGCCGCGATCTCGGAGCCCCGGAGCCGCTGCGACTGCCTTGGACCAAGCTCAGTTACGTCCTGGGTGTGATGCACCCGCATGAGACCGCTTTCGACGCCGGCACCGAGCTTGCGATCCAGAAGGCGTTCTTCGACCACATGTGGTCGCTGTCGCTTTCACAGATGGTCGATACGCTTGGCGGCAAGATGATGCCGCCTGATCGGCATCCCCGCCTGGCCGAGCTGCTCAATGCGGGCAATGCGAAGCATGCCGGCGAGCTTCGCAGCTTCCAGCAAACCTACGCCATCGAGGCGCAGGGCGCGGCAGAGGTCTACGCGTCGATGGCCGTGGAAATCACTCGCGATCTACAGATGCTCGTCACGGGGACGTCGCCGTCCACCGCAGGCGATGCCGCGGAGGCGGAGGCGGTACGCATCTGGACCAAGCTGCTGTCAACGGCGCTGGGCCATGGAAAGCACAAGTTCGTTCTCCCTAGCCTACAGATCAATACCTGCCTGCACGCGAGCGTGCGCTGGAACAAAGCCCAGCAGTTCAGGGCGAACGATTTCGAGGACTTCCGTCATGCGTGTTCGGCATTGGCGTATTGCGATCTCTTCCTCACCGAACGCCGGTTGATGGCAATGGTGACCGCGAAACACTTGGCGCTTGACCTCCAATACGATTGCAAGGTCGCCGCCGCGATTCCGGACGCGCTTGCCCTGCTTCGCGCCGAATAGAAGGCGAAGCTCGCAGCACCTCATCCTGTGGGATTACGTGGTAGTTCCAGCCGCGGCCTTCTTCTCCCACTGTTCGTAGATGTCGGATGCCCAGTTGGCTCCGTGCACGTTCGGCCTGGAACGCAGGGCAAAGGCTTTGGCCGCATATTTCATCGCTTCATCGGCCGCGCCGGCATGCCAGCCGTGCTTGATGCACCAGGCCCGTATGTTCGCCGGGTCTTCCGTCTGTCGATGCGCACGCAGGATGCGGAAGGCGTCCTTCACCGCCTCGGTGTCGGAAGGATGGAGTACCCGATGGCTGAGATTGATGCGCCCGGTCAGGGAGGCCAGCGCCGCCTCGACGATCGCATTGGCGATGAGCCTTACTTCCTCTTGCCTACCGCTGGGCATGATCGGATTCCAGGTACGGTTCCAGTCGTCCACGGCATCGGGCAGCTGGGGGACGCAAATGACGGCCTTCAAGGATCGGTTCGAGTCGACGGCATCCATCATCTTCTGGTCGGCATAGACGGCGATCACGGCGTCCCCCGGCGTATAGGACTTGAATGACCTGATCGTCTCCAGCCTGACGGCGCCCTCGCCGAGACGCACCTCCTTGCCGTCGCTCAGCAGCTTCGAGGCCTTGCTGCCGAGTACCTGCTCCAGCGTCGTGGACTGGAGGTTTCCCTTGGCCGGGATCAACAGCAGGCATCGCCTGATGCCGGCATCCTCGGCCATGAGGCCAACGAGGCATTGAAGTGCGGTGCGGATCGCGTCGCCATCGAAGGTCGTGTCAGGAATCAGTATTCGCTTGGTCGACATGGTCTCGCACTGTTTGGATTTGCATTGTGTCAGCCTGAGCCAGGCTAGCGTGTGTATGGGGGCATCAATCCTCGCTTTCTACAACGCGTAGCTTGAAGCCGAGCACCAGCGCGAGCCGCTCGACTTTGTCGAGTCCGAGATCGGCAGGTGCCCCCGTTTCGATCCGGCTGAGCGCTTTCCGGGAAAGCCCGCGCATCGTAGGCCAAAAAAACGTCTCAGCCACGCGGCCGTTTCAGAGTTCGGGAAGTCTAGTGCGAACGCAGATATCTACGCTGCAATTGCCAGGTCTTGCTTCCAGTCTCTAACCAGAGTGTTCGCTACCGAGTCTCCGTTGGCCGTACGCCCCAGCTCTACTGTGATCAATCGGTCCCCTTCGAACGCCGGGCTGAGCTCCAGGCACAGGTAGTCGAAGAGGGGTTTTTCGTGCACAGCAATGATCACTTGGCGTCCATGCTGCTTGGAGAGTGTCCGCAACAGCGCAGCGAACTGCGAGATGTGAACCTCGTCCATGCTTTGCACCGGGTCGTCGATGATCAGCCACGGCAGCTGCGGCTTAACGGATAGATGGAGCGCAAGGAACAGTGTCAGCGCGGCCGTGTTGAGATTCCCGGCGCTGAGCATGGCCCTTGGATTTCCGCCTTTACTGCCGTCTCGGTAGTGGGTCTCTAGCTTCGCTTCGACGTCGCCCTTCGTCGCCTGGGGCAAAGCGAAGGCGGGGATGAAAGGTTCGTCCGGTGCCAGGCGAACGAAGAGGTCTCGCCATGCCGCATTCAAGGAATCGTTGAACACCTGGCCAACAACACGGGAACGCTCGACCTGAGCGAGCTTGAGAAGCTCGCGGGCCTGTTCCATCGCGCGCTCCCCCGCTTCTTTCGCCGCATGCAGGCTTCGACGAGTACTTCTGCGCTCCAGCTGCCGCACCTTGATGGCTTCAATGTTTTGCTGCTTCAGCAGCAGTTCCCTCAGCGCCGCCTCGCCATCGCGGCGTGCCGACTCCTTTTCCGTCAACCGCGCCAGCCGAGCAGTGACTTCAGCCAGGAACCGCTGCAGCGCCGCTTGCAAAGGCTCGCTGGCGCCTATGGAATCCATGGAAAGCACCGTGGCATACCGACCAGCAGAGTCACGAATGGCTGCTGATTGCTGATCGCCCGCGCGAGCCGATGCTAGGGCTTGCGCGGCGTTCGCAGCTTGCCCGAACAGGGTTTCGCCAGCCTTGGCTTCCGCTTCCAGGGCAGACAAAGCCTGCAAGGCCTGCTCAAGGATTGAAAGCCTTTGCCCGTAGTCCGCTCTCGCTTGGGCCGTGAGTACTTGCGCCTGAGCGACACCGATCTCTCGATCTCTGGCCGCAACGGCGTTCACCGTGCTCGACCGCTCCTGCGACAAGGCCGAGAGAAGGCCAGCCGACTGGGTCAGGGACGCAATCCGGGTGGTGAGATGACCCAGCAACGGCGACGACGAAACCTCACCGAAGTCCCGACTACAGACCGGGCATTCTTCCGTGTGCACATGGGGCACCAGGGCAGACAGGGCCTGTGCAAGCTGGCCTGCCTCATGCGAATGCTGCACGATCTGCTTGTCGATCTCTTCCAGCCGCGTGGTGAGGCCTTGCCGGTCCGTTTGAAGGGTCGAAACCTGCTTTTGTGCTGCTTGATCCTTGCCTTGAACCTGCTGGCATCTCGTCACCTCAGCGGTAATGAGCCGATGGGCGTAGGCGCGGGCGTATTCGGGACGGTTTTGAATGGGTGACGGCAGATCAGAGAAGTAGCCACCAAGCTTGTCAAACAGCTCCGTCATACGCTTGCCGCTGGTTTCCAACCAGCCGCGCAGCGCCGCGTCGGCGGCACTGGCGGCCGTTTCGACGGCCTCGCGTTGGTCGGCAGCAATGGCGGAAACCGCCCTCTGGCTCTGCGAGACCGTGTCATTGATCTCCCGCCTGAGCTGCGTCAGGCGTTGCAGCTCAGGTTCCTGCGACTGGTTCTTCAATAGGTCAAGCATCGCCTGTGCCGAGAGATTGCCAACTTCTGGCCAGTGTGGTGCAAGTCGCTGCCCTGCCGTCTGCGTGAGTTGAGCCGCCTGGTCTTCGGCGGCAGTGAGTTCTCTGGCCAAGCGGCTCAATTCGTCATCCAAACTCGGGAGTTGCTCGCGCATGTCCCAGAAGCTCACAGCATGGCCGCGGAGCCGGCGAACGTCACCGGCATCGTGCAGGCCGTCAATGAGCGCATCCAGCGCATCCAGCCCCAGCAATTCTTTGACGAATCGCGTCAACGCCGTGCCATTTGCCGCCTTGTCCTCGTAGAACTCCAGCAGTCTGGTCAACGTGGATTGCGCCAGGTAGCAGCGCTCCGAGAAGTGCCTGGTCAGGTCGGGACCCAGCGCCGGCTTGCCAGCGAGCTTGTGGCCATGGATGTCGAAATGCCCTGCAGGAAAGTCGACACCAAGCCCGTGGACGCCGATCGACACAGACGCCTTTCTGGATACCGCCTCCTTATGAACTAGATGCTCACGAAGCTGCGGATCCAGCCGAGATAGCGACGCCAGATTGCCAGTAAGGCCAAGTTCCATTGCCGTCAATAAGCTGGTCTTGCCAGCGCCATTACGGCCATGGATCAGCACAACAGGGCTGTCCATAGGGACGGTGACGGTCCCACGAAGACTGCGGAAGTCGGTGGCCGTGAGTGACGTGATGCGCGGCGTCATATGGCTTTCTCCTTGGCCTGGATGGCAGCGGCGTCGATGATCGAATACAGCTCCTTGCTGACGGCGCCCTCCCCTTGCGACGCAACATCGATCAATTTCTTGGTGGTCTCGTCCAAGTTCTGAGCGGCGGCGTGGATGCGGGCCAAGGAGTTTCCCGCCACGGACTCAGGCTGTGGCAACGACAGAGGTAGCAGCACAGCCAGCCAGTTCTTGAGGACTTCGTCGCCATCGTCACCGCTAATGTTGCCGGTGGGAAGGACCCGGCAGACCCGTCCTAGAGATTCCAGCGCGGCAGCACTGGGACGGGGGCCGGTCACCACCAAGGTGAGCGACCGTGTGGAAGATGCGATGTCTAGCGCGCGCGCCACTCCGTCGACCTTGCGGGTCAGCTGCGTCTCGCTCTCGCTTGCGATGTCGGCGACGAGGATCAGTTCGGCTGAGCTCTTCGCTTTCACGAACGCCGCCGGAAACTGGAACTTCAGCTCGCCGACCTGGAGTCCGTTGGCGATCCGTTGGTACCCAGCATTCTCAAGCGCCACCGTGACCCGGCCCACCGGCGTTGAATCAGTCATAGCGCAAGCTCCTGTCGGAATGCTTCATACAGCTCGTCAGCGGTGACGTAGGTTTGCAGCAGAGTCGATATGCTGACTTCACGCGCTTTCGGCAGCCCAGTTCGTCCCGATGCCCCCCTCGGGGATCGGGTCATTGGTATTGCCAGCTTCTGAGACTGGATCAAGAGGGGGCAATCTGCCTCGATCAGGTGGCCCTCGCTCCGGAGCAGCGCGGCGCCTGCCGCGCTGGCCGTAAGGTACACCTTGGTGCGAGCCGCCGCTGCGCCTTTTCCGGTGATTGCCAGCACACCCGATTCCCTGTCCAAAGTCTCCGATTCCACTGTCCAGTCATTGCGGCTCAAGCCCATCCCCACTAGTCCAAGCGCAACGGCCGCCTCGCGCAACCCGAGGGCCCCCAAGGCGGGATTGCCTGGGAGGGCCGCCACAACGTCATTCGTGATCGGCTCAAACCTGACATTGGGGTGCTCGATTTGGCCGTCGCGCAGCAACTTGCAGGCACGGCCGAACCGATCAAGGAGCGCATCGATGAAACCCAGGTCCGGCAGCGCTGCATCTGCCAAGTGGTTGCGCAGCGCCGCAATGCCGTCGCACAGGTGTTGACGCTCTGCCGGCGGAAGCGGGCCGGGCGCGAGAAGGATCAATGCCTGCAGCTTTCTTGACCACACATCCAGCAGCAGCGCGGTGAGCAACCGCTTTGCGTATGCCTGGATGCGCGCCGCCTCAAAGACCGCCGTCAGGTTCGCTGGGGTGATTTGGTCGCGGTAGACGTTTTTCAGGAGCGATCGCTGGTCCATGCCCAGTTCTTGCTCCGAGAACACGTAGCTCGGAGGAGCTTCGCCAAGCTGCCACGTCAACTCATTAGCCGCCTTGTTGAATATCCCTTGAATGTTGGCGTCCTGGGCCGAGAGGCCCAACATCAGCGTGCGCTTGCTCCCGACGATGTGCGTCAATGCTGTCACAAGCCCCTGATTGTTCGCTTGGGTGCAAAAGGCGGCGACCTGATCGTTTGACGCCACCAACCACTGGCGGTACTGGCCCGGGTCACTTTGAGCTTTGACAGCACAGCCGTGGAACTTGATGAGGCGGGTCTTATTGCGGGGCAGTTGAAGGTCGGCGGGACGTGCGACAACCGTCGGACTCAGCGCCACATTGCCGTCTGTCAAGGTGTCCACGGCCCTTTCGACCAGCGGATCCCAGTTGGCGGAGAGCATCTCAGGCGCTGTCCCCTCCAGACTCAAGGCCGCGAGACAGAGATGCTCCACGTCGGGGATCATGGCGGGGTCTGCGAACGTCGCGCCGACGTCGATGACGTTCCACAAGAGATAGTCCATGTCCTCGCCATCGACGGTGAGGCCTAGCAGCTTGGAATAGTTATTGACCAAGCGCCAAGCGATGGCATCCTGATCCGGCCAACTGGCAAAGGGCTCATCGAACTTCGAGCGCGCACGTTCGTCCGCTGAGGCGCTGGCCAAGTTGAGAATCTCTCGCAAGGTACGGGCGAACTTGCAGTTGGGATCAGCATGGTCAATGCGCGAGCGTACGAACTCGACAACTTTGCTGACGAGGATGCGCAGACTCGGCGCGCGTCCGAATGAAATGCCGGACCCCAACCAGAATGCGTAAAGCCCGTTTGACACGCCGGCAGCGAAGGGTTCGAACGAGCCATCAAGCAACTTGAGCGTGTCGCGCACACTGATGTCAAATGCGGCCATGGAATGCCTCTTCTCTCCCTGTTTTCATTTCATTTTAGAGCGCTCGAATGGTACTGAACGCGCGTTTAGCGCGGAAGAGGTCGTTTGCTAACCATCCCATGGATGCGCGCGGCCGATTTTTTTGGTCGATCGAAATTGCGCTTTGTTCGGCCACGACATGCGTTCCTGATAATGGTGTAAGGGACAACTTCGCAGGGCATGTAACGCTCAAGTGCATCCGCTTTGGGCCGCTATCGGTCGCCTGCCGGGTAGAAACAGCACCACTTGCTGATAAGTGGCGTTGTTTTTACCCAGTTCTAGTGCCGCCCTCTCCTGCCACTGCCCAGTCCAACTCTATCCTCCTAGCAGGCTGCTCTGAGCAGTGTCACTCACCGCCTACCGCATACTGGCAGACAATTAGTCGCGGAAAGCCCGCTCAACCGCCTCGACGATATCGGACCACACCCCAGGCTCTCGCAAAACCGGCATTTCCTTGGCTAGCACGTTGCTCAGTTCACCCCGATTCTGCTCGATCGAACGCAACACCCGGTCGGCCTGCTGATCCGGCATCTCGACAATCTCTTTCAGTGCCGCACGTGCCCGCGCATGACGGCGCAGATAGCGCGATTCCTCACGCATCTGTTCCTTCAGGGTACGCACCAGGATGTTGGACAAGAACGCCACATGCGGCCCGAGATCCGGATAACGCCATAGCGGCCTGGCCTGCTCGGCGCCACCGAAAGCGAAGTTCGATACCACGCCATCCGAGTAGGTAGTCTGCACAGACTCGAACGTCACGTACTCCCGTACTCCTTGCATCAAGGGTTTGGACATTTGATCCAGTACGCGCTCGTAACTGCGCCGCTCGCCGACATCGTCGGTGATGACTGCGGACACTGGCAGGATTACCGGATCAGGGATCACCCCATCACGTCGCAATACGTCGTTGATCAGGAACCGATGCACGCGCCCATTGCCGTCGGCCAAGGGATGGATGTAGACAAAGCCGAACGAGGCCACGGCACTGCGCATTACCGGCGATTGCCCCTGCGTCCTTTCAAGAAAAACACGCAATCCATCGAGCATCGCCGGAACGTCCTCGGCAACCGGAGCCACGTAATGCACCACCTCCTGGTAGCGCACCACCTCGCCCACGAATACCGGGGACTTCCGGATACCGAAACGCACAAGCGTGGTTCGCTCGCCAAGGATTTCGCGTTGCAGTTCGGCAAGTACCACATCGGTCAGCGGCCACTCGCCTTGACCGGTACGCCGTGCCATCACGTCCGCAAAGCGCTGCACACGAGTCGCCTGATCGGCCTCCCCTTCGATGGCAAAGCTGGCCCGGCTTTCCCGCAGCGTCAGCCATGCCGCGGCACGCATCAACAGGTCCTCGCCAAACTCATCGGTCAACTCACCGAACAGGGCCGACACGTCCAGTTCGGCCGCCCGCACGACGGCCTCGTTCTTCACCACCATCGGGCAGAAGTCCCGCGTGCCCGGCAGGTTGTCGTTCACGCGCCAACGCTGCACCTTCACCGCACGCTCGGGTGAGGCAGCCACCATCTTGGTTGGGTCGATCGCATCGACGTAGTTGCCCCCCAATCGCTCCGGTGCCTGCAACAGGTCGCCGGTGAGCCACTCGTACAGGAACGCTGCCCGACGGGCGTACTGCCCAGTTGGTTCAGCCGCAATCCACGCCTGGACGAAATCAGGGCCAGCTTGCGCAAACAGACGGGACAGGAATTCCAGATGCGGGACTTCATGGCGCAAGTGGAATTGCAGATGCGCAGCCGGCGTAGCCACAGGCCGCATGATCTCCAGATACGTTTCCAGCCGGAAACCCTCATTGATCTCCGACGCGCGTCGCCCGCCCACTTGGCTGAGGACGGGCAATCGCCCCATCGGCTCCACCCCGTAAGTTCGGGCCAACCATGCAGCCCCTATGGGGTCAGCGGGGTGGTCACTCATCGGCGCGCTCCTGATGGGGAGGAAAGCAGTTCAACCCGCACAAAAACGTCGAAGCTTGGGAGAAATGCCATCACAGGCGCTTAGAGATACACAAAAACGATTAAAAATTCAATTAATTGATCAAAAATGATTAATCCGGACTTCCCCGGACTTCCTTAGAGCCCGAGAAGCGCTTTGCCAATCAGTTGCCCGGCAGTTCATCCCCGGCCCCGGATGACATGGCCCCCTCCTTTAAACGGAGAAGCATCGCTGCCGTCCGCTTCTCGCAAGCCAGCAGGCCGGACCAAGCATCCATCATCTTGCAGCGCTCCTCCAGATACGATGCCCGGTTGTAGGCTCGACGACTCTTGTTCGCCTCCTCATGGGCCAGTTGCCGCTCGATGGCATCGGCATGGAATCCCCGCTCATTGAGTTCCGTCGAAGCCTGCGCACGAAACCCGTGGATTGTCGCTTCCCCCTGGAAACCCGCGTAGGCCATGGCCTTGCGCAAACCGGACTTCGTCATCGCCTGCCCACCGCCACTGCGATGCGGGAAAAGCAGCTCACCGTTTCCGGTGAACCGGCGCAACTGAGCCAACAGCTCGCGGACCTGAGGCGAGAGCGGCACCACGTGTTCCCGTCGCTTTTTCATGCGTTCGGCAGGTATCCGCCAATACTTCCGCCCATCCGCTTTCGGATCCCACGCCCCTGGATCGAACTCACTCCATCGCGCCAGGCGCACCTCCTGACTGCGCACGAAGGTATGCACGAGCATCTCCAACGCAATCCGGGTCTCGGGATTGCCGGGATAGCGGTCTAATGTCGCCAGGAAGCCACCCACCTCCCCAAACGCCATTGCGGCATGTTGACCACGCTCCGGCGGGATCAGGACATTCCGCAGATCCCGGGCTGGATTCGACACGAGGCGACCGGTGGCAACTGCGTAATTCAGTACGCTGCGTATCCGTTGCAGCAGGCGTCCGGCAGAATCGAAAGCACCTCGCCGCTCCACCTGACGTACCGTGAAAAGGATGTCTGCCGGCGTCAGCTCGGCAACCGACGTACAGCCCAACCGAGGAAAGACATCGTTCTCCATCTGGGAGATGACACCGAGCCGGTGTCCTTCCGACCAGCGATAGCCCTTGACCCTGACCCACTCCAGGCAGACGGTTTCAAAATTGTTGGAGGCTCGTGCAACGGCTTCGCGTCGTTCCGCACGTCGCGCCATCACCGGATCCCGACCTTGGCGCAGCAAGGTTCGCGCTTCATCACGACGTTGACGCGCCTCCGCCAGAGACACTTCGGGATAGACACCGAACGCAATCAGCTTCTCGCGCCCGCCGTAGTAGTACTTCATCCGCCAGTAGCGGTTGCCGCTAGCCAGGACCTGAAGGAACAGACCAGCACCGTCGAAGTGCTTGCCGCACCTGGCGTTGCGAATCTGGTTTGCGTTCAACTTGTCGATTGCCACTTCACCACACCTCGGACGTCTTCAACGACGTTCGATCTTAGTGGTGGGAAGGCAAAATCAACCCCGGAAAACACCCTCGAAAACGAGGGATTTCCTGATTAGCCCCGAGACTTCATGAGACTACAACCTATTGAAATCATAGGGATTCACGTCCTTGTGAGCCCACATGGTTTCATATGAAACTTTAGTCCCCTTGTTGCTTCTGCAGGTGCTCCCAACGCTCCTGCGCGTCGATGGTGCGCTCGGCGGTGAGGCGCGCCTCCAGGCGCTCCAGGCCGATTTCCTCGCCGGTATCCACGCAGTAGCCGTAGTCGCCCGATTCCAGGCGCTTGAGCGTGCTGTCGATCTTGCCGATCAGCTTGCGGTAGCGGTCGCGGGTGCGCAGTTCCAGCGAGTTCTCGGTCTCGCGGGTGGCGCGCTCGGCTTCGTCGCCGATGTCGCGCACTTCCTCGCGCAGGTTCTCGATGGTCTGCTTGGATTCCTCGACCAGGTCGGCGCGCCAGTCCTGCAGGCGCTGGCGGAAGTACTCCTGCTGCAGCGGGCTCATGTACTCCTCGTCCGACGAGGGCTTGTAGCCCGCCGGCAGGATCGGGCGACCGGTCGCCTCGTCGGTCTTGTACTCGACCACCTTGTACTTGCTGCGCGGAGCCGGGGCGGCCGAACGCGCGGTTACGGCGACGGCGACCTTGCCGACCGGACGGACGGCGGCGGGAGCTGCGGACTTGACGGAAGCTTTTGCGGGGGATTTCGAAACAGGCACGGGATTCTTGGATTGCGGGGCCTTGGCCGCCGGCGCCGGTGCCTTGGCCGCCGGCGCGGAGGCCGGGGCTGGAACCGTCTTGGCGACTTCGACCGGGACAGGCTTGGCCGGAGCCGGCTTGGTGGCCGGCTTCGGTACGGACTTGGCGACGGGCTTGCTGACCGGGGACTTGGAAACCTTGGCGGTGGTCTTTTCAGCCACCTTCCTGGCGGCGGGCTTGGTGGCCTTCACCACCTTGGCCGCCTTGGTCACCGGAGCGGCAACCTTCTTTGCCGGGGCCTTGCTGGCAGCCACCTTCTTGACGGTGGCTTTCTTGGCCGCGGTCTTCGCGACCACCGTCTTCTTGGCGGGTGCTGCCTGCTTGGCCGGCGGCTTCTTGGCGACCACTTTCTTGGCGGGCGCCTTCTTCGCAGCCGGCTTGGCGGCCTTGGCGACCGGTTTCTTGACCACCGGTTTGGGCGCCGCCTTCTTGACTGCAGGTTTGGCGGTTTTCTTGGCGACCTTTACGGCCTTTTTTGCAGGTTTTTTAGCAGCCACGAAACGCTCTTCCTTGTTTCCCCCGGGGCCCGGGAAAGCGGGCCTTTATAGCCTACCCGACCAGCAGCGGCAACCGCGCCGACCGCCCCGACATGAACGGATGCCCGATCCGCTCCGGGTCGGCCCGGCGGCATCGCCGGACCGACCCCGCGCAGTTCGGAACGTGACCAGGCACGACCGGCGTACCCGGTGGGCTGGAAGGCGTCTCGCGTCGGCCTTCCGCCTGCCGGGCATCGTGCGACAAATCCTTGGGCAATGCCAGCTGGCTTATCATTCGGGCGTGATCGGCCGACTCCTCATCGCCCTGCTGCGCTTCTACAAGCGCTTCATCAGCCCCCTGCTGGGGCCGCGCTGCCGCTTTGTCCCCAGCTGCTCCGAATATTCGATGGACGCGATCCGCGTACACGGTCCCTTGCGTGGCTGCTGGCTTACGCTGCGCCGGCTGGGCCGCTGCCATCCGTTCCACCCCGGCGGCTTCGACCCGGTTCCGGGAAAGGCCGACGCCCCCTCTTGCCGCTGCACAGGAAAACACTGACATGTCCTCCACGCTCATCACCAATGCCCGCATGGTCAACGAGGGCCGCACCTTCGACGGCGACCTGCGCATCGAGGACGGCCGCATCGCGCAGATCGGCAGCGGGCTGACGCCGCGCGCGGGCGAGGAAGTGGTGGACGCGGCCGGGCGCTGGCTGCTGCCCGGCATGATCGACGACCAGGTGCACTTCCGCGAACCGGGCCTGACCCACAAGGGCGACATCGCCAGCGAGTCGGCGGCGGCCGTGGCCGGCGGCCTGACCAGCTTCATGGACATGCCCAACACCAACCCGCCGACGCTGGATTCGACCATCCTCGAAGCCAAGTACGAACTGGCCCGTGGCCGCGCCTGGGCCAACTACGGCTTCTACCACGGCGCCAGCAACGACAACCTCGAAGCCATCCGCCAGCTGGACCCGAAGAAGGCGCCGGGCGTGAAGGTGTTCATGGGCGCCTCCACCGGCAACATGCTGGTGGACGACCCGGACACGCTGGACGCGATCTTCCGCGACTGCCCGACGCCGATCATCACGCACTGCGAGGACACGCCGACGATCGACGCCACCCTCAAGGCGTTCCAGGAGAAGTACGGCGACGCGCTGACTCCGGAAATGCACCCGGACATCCGCTCGCGCGAGGCCTGCATCAAGTCCACCCGCCTGGCGATGGCGCTGGCGCGCAGGCACGGCACCCGCCTGCACGTGCTGCACATCTCCACCGCCGACGAGCTGGCGCTGTTCGAGCGGGGCCCGCTGGTCCGCGCCGATGGCAGCCGCAAGCAGATCACCGGCGAGACCTGCGTGCACTTCCTGCATTTCGCGCGGCCGGACTATGCGACCAAGGGCAACCTGATCAAGTGCAACCCGGCGATCAAGGACGTGGCCGACCGCGAGGCGATCACCGCCGCGCTGGCCGACGACGTGCTCGACGTGCTGGCCACCGACCATGCCCCGCACACCTGGGAAGAGAAGCAGAAGCCCTACGCGCAGGCCCCGTCCGGCCTGCCGCTGGTGCAGTACGCGCTGGTCGCCGCGCTCGAGCGCGTGCACGAAGGCAAGCTGACCCGCGAGCAGGTGGTGCAGAAGTTCGCGCACGCCCCGGCGCAGCTGTTCGACGTGGAAGAGCGCGGCTTCCTGCGCGAGGGCTACTTCGCCGACCTGGTGCTGGTGGAGGACACGCCGTTCACGGTCAGGCGCGAGGACGTGCTGTCCAAGTGCGGCTGGTCGCCGTTCGAGGGCACCACCTTCCGCTCGCGCATCGCCGCCACCTGGGTCAACGGACAGTTGGTGTGGGACGGCAGCAGGCTGGTGGGAACGCCGGCCGGCCAGCGCATGACCTACGCCCGCTGATGCGGTCGGCCTTCGTGTTCGGGGTGCTGCTGCTCGCGGCGCCCCTGCTTCCCGCTCCATCGGCGCAGGCGCAGGCCGGCATCGCCGACCTCGTGGACAACCGCGTCGTGTTCCCGGCCAGCGCCTCGCAGGGCGCGATGGTGATCGGCAAGGTGCCGGCCGGAAGCAGCGTGCGCTATGCCGGCCGCGACCTGCGGGTCAGCGGCTACGGCAGCGTGGTGTTCGGCATCGGCCGCGACGAGAAGGGACCGCTGCAGGTGCAGGTACGCCGCCCGGATGGCTCCGGCGAGACCGCCACCATCGCCGTCACCCCGCGCGACTGGCCGGTGGAGCGCGTCGACGGCGTGCCGCCGAAGACGGTGAACCCGCCGCCGGCGATCGCCGAGCGCATCGCCCGCGAGCAGGCCCAGGTCGTCGAATCGCGCAAACGCGACGACAACCGCACCGACTTCACCCAGACCTTCCTCTGGCCGGTGCAGGGGCGCATCAGCGGCCGCTTCGGCAATGCCCGCGTCTACAACGGCCAGCCCGGCGCCGGCCATTCCGGCATGGACATCGCCGCGCCCACCGGCACGCCGGTGAAGGCCCCGGCCGCCGGCATCGTCACCTTCGCCAGCCCGGACCTCTACCTGACCGGTGGCACCCTGGTGCTCGACCATGGGTTCGGCATCAGCTCCAACTTCCTGCACCTGTCGCGCATCGACGTGAAGGTCGGCGACCGCATCGAACAGGGCCAGGTGATCGCCGCGGTCGGCGCCACCGGGCGCGCGACCGGGCCGCACCTGCATTGGGGGATGAACTGGTTCGACACCCGCATCGATCCGCTGCTGGTGCTTGAGCGCAGCAAGTAGCGCAAAGCAACACCCCGCCGTTCACCGCACAGGCGCGTGGCGGCGCGTTCTTCATCGTTGCCACCTGGTTTCCGCCCGGCGTGTCTGGACCGGCCACTCCGCTCCCGCCTTCCAGTCCGGGCCCTTCAGGAGATCCCTGATCCTCAGGAAGCCGCGGCGGCCCGATCCGCCAGCCCGCAGCCGGGTCCGTGTCCTGCCCGTGTCGGGGTCGTGTCATCACCGCAGGCAGGCATGCGGCAGGATGATGGCGGCAACCCGAATCCCCTGTCCCGAGGAGCATCCATGCACGTCAACGGCACCCGACTTCGAGAGCTGCGCGCCGCCCGCCAATGGTCGCAGGAGCAGTTGGCCGCGCTGAGCGGCCTGAACCTGCGGACCATCCAGCGCCTCGAATCAGGCACGAAGATCTCGACGGAGTCGCTGCGGGCGCTGGCCGCCGTCTTCGAGGTGCCGGCCGAGAGCCTGCTGGTGGGCGAGCCGACGCCCAGCCAGCCGGCCCTCCAGGCCATGCGCGAGGGCGTGCTGCGCGGCCTGGAGTTCAACGGCACCACGCCACGCGCGGATTTCTGGTGGTTCGCGCTGGCCGTGGCCATGCTGCTGGCCTTCGCCCAGCTGCTTGCCGAGGCTGTCGGCCCGCTGCCGCTGCAACTGGCCTCGCTGCTGGTGCTGCTGCCGTGGGTCGCGGCCTGCACGCGGCGCCTGCGCGACGCCGGTTTCAATCCCTGGTGGCAGCTGATCAGCCTGGCGCCGATAGGCGGCCTGCTGGTGCTGCTCTACCTGCTCGCCTACCCGACCCGGGCAAGGGAGCCGCTTGCGGCTCCTCCGGCCTGAGGCCGCCCCTGCCCCGGCAATGCGCCGCCCTGGACCGCAAGGTCGGACGACCAACGACTAGCGTTGCCCCGCCGGCGTCAGCCGCGCGCGGCCCACCAGCCGCGCCACAGCAGGCCGGCCGGGCGTGGCTGGTAGTCGCCACCGCGCAGGCGCGCCTGCAGGCGTGCGCGCGCCAGCGCGGCATAGAGCCGGCGCGGACGCGGCCCGGCCACCCGTGCGGGCCAGCGCGCGAGCAACGCCCGCTGCCATTCCCGCTCGCCATCGGCGCCCGCCGGCACGGCGGCGCCTCCCAGGTCCTGTATCCGCTGCGCCAGCATCTGGGTCAGCACCGCATCGCCGGCCTGCGGCTGCATGGGCACGCCGAACAGCGCGGCCTCCACCGCCGCCACCGCATCGGCGAAGCGCGCCAGCGAACGGCGCGCCTGTTCCGGGTCGGCGATGGCGTCTCGGGCCTCGATCAGGTCCGGCAATGCCTCCGCCAGCCGCTCCCAGGGCGCCCGCACCGGCTCCAGGATCCGTCCCAGCGGATGCCGTGAACGCTGCCCGGCCCAACCGCGCAGCTCCTCGCCCCACCAGCCGAGCTTGGCATTGGCCGGCAGGGGGTCGCCGGCGATGTTGAGCATGTCGTCGAATTCCTGCAGCAGCGCGAACCACGCCAGCGTGCGGCGATGCAGCTCCGGCGCGACGAAACGGTCGACCAGCGACCACTCGGGCCAGCGCTCGCGCCATTTGTCCAGGAAACCATCCAGCGAATCAGATCCAGTCATGCGCACATTGTAGGAACCTGTCCCCGCGCCGTCTCCCGCCCGATCGACCGGGACCGGCGTTCCGTGCGGCAAGCGCGGGCCCAAGGCGGCACATCAACTGCCGGCCGCCCGGCGCGTCCTGCCCGCAGCGGGCAGCGCACGCCGGGCGCTGGTTCCGCGCACGAAGGCGGTCGCCAGCCGCAATGCGTCGCCGCCGCCACGGTCGCCGCGCAGCGCGCGCACCAGCCTGGCGGGGGTGACGCCGGTCCAGCGGAACACATCGTGCGTGGCGTGCGCCTGGTCGCTGTAGCCGTGGCGCGCGGCGGCATCGGCGATGTCCGCGTCCTCGGCATCCAGCGAGCGCAGCAGCGCCTGCAGGCGGCGCACACGGGCGTATTCCTTCGGGGTCATGCCCACCGCCGCGAGGAAGCGCGATTGCAGAGTGCGCAGGGCGACGCCAAGCCGTCGCGCCAGTTCGGCGATGCGCAGGTCGCCGTCCGCCGCGTCCAGCCTCCCGACGGCCTGCTCGATCAGCGCATCCGGCGCGAACCCGGCGCAGCGCTCCCGCAGCAGCCGCCACACTGGTTCCGGCGACCGCGTGGCGGCGTATGCCTGCGCGGCATCGCGGAAGTCCGCGGCGAATGCCGCATCCAGGGTGTACAGGTCGGGCGCGTGATCGCGCAGCGCGGGCAGCCGCTCGCCGGCGACCAAGGCGCTGCCGGCCGGTTTCAGCCGCACGCCGATGCAGAACACCGCACCGGCGGCCTGCAGGCGGACCGGGCCGCGCTGCTGGGCGGCGAAACAGAACGGCTGGTCGGCGCGGACCTGCCCGTCCATGCCATGGAAGCGCAGCGGCACGCCCAGCTCGGCCAGCAGTTCGCAGCAGCCGTCCGGGTAGATGACCTGCACATCGTCGCCGGGGGCGTCGTCGCGCAGCACCCAGAGGCACTGCACATGGCGTTGCAGACCGGGCGGCGCCGGGTGCTCGACATAGTCCATGCGCCATCGAACCGCGCGCTGCGCGTTTTTACAAGCGCCGCCGCCGGGACGAGGCTAGCCTGCGGCCATCCATCAGGGAGACGGGAACATGGCGATGAAGGCGGGAATCATGCTGGGCATCGGTCTGGCACAGGTCAGCGGCGCGGCCACGGCCGCCGCGGCGGAATTCGACTGGCTGGCCGGCCATTGGTGCGGCGGCGGCGCCGAACGGACGATCGACGAGGTCTGGTTGCCCGAGGCCGGCGGCGCGCTGCTGGGCATGTCGCGCACGGTCCGTGGCGGCGGCACCGAGTCGTTCGAGTTCATGCGCCTGGTGCCCGCAGGCAAGGATGCCGGCTTCCATGTCCAGCCCAATGGCGTGGCGCCGACCGTGTTCGCCATCGCCGGGCGCGGCGAAGGCTGGGTGGTCTTCGAGAACCCGGCACACGATTTCCCCAACCGCATCGAGTACCGGCGCGATGGCGCCGGACTGCGGGCGTCCATCGCCGGACCAGGAGAAGGCGGAAAGACGCTGGAGATTCCGTTCGAATACCGCCGCTGCGGCGGGTGAGCGACGGGGGCGGTATTTGGCTGCCGGCGATTGGTCGGCAGCGCATGGCCATTGGCCGAACGCACCTGGTCCGCCAAGGGCGCGGAAGGCGCCGGGAGCGGCATCGGGTGCGGTTGTGGCTGCGCGCTTTCGGGCGTTTGCGTACGCCGGCATTTTGCGGTTGCCGGCCAGCGGCCGGCACTACCGGCGCCCGACCAACGCTCGGGCGCTACCTCGTGAGGGACGGCCACGCGGCCGGTTCCAGCAGCGCGGCGGGCGTCGCCGCCATCACGTCGGCCTGCCACAGCTGCGGATCGTCGCCCGCGGGACGGTAGCCCCACAGCGCCGCGATCGACGGCATGCCGGCCGCGCGCGCGGCCTGGACGTCGCGCTCGTCGTCGCCGACGTAGACGCATTGCCGCGGGGTCATGCCGATCCGCTGCGCGGCCACCTGCAACGGCAGCGGATGCGGCTTGCGCTCGGCCAGGCTGTCGCCGCCGATCAGCACCGCGCAGCGCTGCTCCCAGCCCAGCTGCGGAAGGATCAGCCGCGCCAGGTATTCGGGCTTGTTGGTGACGATGCCCCAGCGGCTGCCGGCCTGCTCCAGCGCCTGCAGCAGGCTGGCGATGCCGTCGAACAGCCGCGCGTGGCGGCCGATCAGCGACTGGTAGACGTCGAGGAATTCGGGCACCAGCGCATGGCGCTCGCTTTCGCCCACCTGCGGGAAGGCCACCGCCAGCATCGCCCGCGCGCCCTTGGACACCACCGGCCGCAGGCATCCGGCTGTCAGCGCCTCCATGCCGCGCGCCTGGCGCATGGCGTTGGCGGTGACGACGAAATCCGGCGCGGTGTCGAGCAGGGTGCCGTCCAGGTCGAACAGCACCGCCGGCGGGAACGGGGCTGCGGTCACGCCTGTTCCGGCTTGACCGCGAAGGCCAGGTAGTTGATGTCGGTGCGGCGGCTCAGGCGCGCGCGGTTGCGCCACGGTTCGTAGGCCATGCCGCTGACGTCCTGCAACTGCAGCCCGGACTGGCGCAGCCAGGCGCCCAGCTCGGCCGGCTTGATGAATTCCTGGTAGTGGTGCGTGCCCTTGGGCAGCAGCCGGGCGATGTACTCCGCGCCGACCACTGCCACCGCAAACGCGGCCGGGGTGCGGTTGATGGTGGACAGGAACAGCGTGCCGCCGGGGCGCAGCAGGCGCTGGCAGGCGGCAATGATCGCGCCCGGGTCCGGCACGTGCTCCAGCATCTCCATGCAGGTCACCACGTCGAACGCGCCCGGCTGCTCGGCGGCCAGGTCCTCGGCGGCCTGCACCCGGTAATCGACCTGCACGCCGGATTCCAGCCCGTGCAGGCGCGCGACCTTGACCAGTTCCGGCGCCAGGTCGATGGCGGTGACCTGCGCGCCCTCCTTCGCCAGCGCCTCGCTCAGCAGGCCGCCGCCGCAGCCGATGTCGAGCACGCGCGCGCCGCGCAGCGTGGCGCGCTCGGCCACGTAGCGCAGCCGCACCGGGTTGAGCGCATGCAGCGGCTTCTGCGGGCCGTCGGCGTCCCACCAGCGGTTGGCCAGCGCGGCGAACTTGTCCAGTTCGGCCTGATCGAAGTTGTTGGACGTGGCGGTGGCGTTCATGCGGAGATTCCTCGTTTCATTGGCCCTTGGGCGATTGCCGCCACTTCTCCGTGGAAATCCGGGATGCGGCACGGCTCCTCCCCTTTGCGCACCGCGCAGGGGGAGGTGGCGAGGGGGGGCTTTGCGGCGTTCACGCAACCGCCCAAAGCCCCCTCCCCAACCCTCCCCTTCGCCTTCGGCGAAAGGGAGGGGGATTTCATCAGGCGCGGATGGAACGGATGCGGTCGCGCCACTGGCGGGCGTTGGCGGTGATCGCCGCCACGTCCATGCCGACCAGTTCGCGCTGCACCAGCTTGGGCTGGCCGGCGATCCACACGTCGCTGACCTGGTGGCGGCCGGCGGCGTAGACCAGCTGCGACAGCACGTGGTGCAGCGGCTGGGTTTCCAGCGCCGACAGGTCCACGCAGGCCAGGTCGGCCTGCTTGCCGACCTCGATCGAGCCGATCCTGTCGCCGAAGCCCAGCGCGCGCGCGCCGCCGAGCGTGGCCGCGCGCAGCGTGGTCGCCGCGTCCAGCGCGGTGGCGTCGTTGGCCACCGCCTTGGCGAGGATCGCGGCGGTGCGGTTCTCGCTGAACATGTCCAGGTCGTTGTTGCTGGCGCAGCCGTCGGTGCCGATGGCCAGGTTCACGCCCGCGCGCAGCAGCGCGCAGGCCGGGCAGAAGCCCGAGGCCAGCTTCAGGTTCGACTCCGGGCAATGCACCACGTGCACGCCGCGCTCGGCGCACAGGTGGATCTCGCCTTCGGTGAGCTGGGTCATGTGCACCGCGATCAGGCGGTCGTTGACCAGGCCGAGGCGATCCAGCCGCGCCAGCGGGCGCTGGCCGTGCAGCTTGATCGAGTCGCTGATTTCCTGCGCGGTCTCGTGGGTGTGCAGGTGCACCGGAATGTCGAGCTGGTCGGACAGCATCCGCACCCGCTCGAAGTTGGCGTCGTTGACCGTGTACGGCGCGTGCGGCGCGAACGCGGTACCGATCAACGGGTCGTCGCGCCACTGGTCGTGCAGTTCGCCGGCGCGGGCGAAGTATTCGTCGTCGGTCCTGGCCCAGGCGCTGGGGAAATCGATGATCACCGAGCCGACCAGCGCGCGGAAGCCGTGCTTCTTGTACACGGCCGCCTGCACGTCGGCGAAGAAGTAGTTCTCGTTGGCGCAGGTGGTGCCGCCGCGCAGCATCTCGGCGATGGCCAGGGTGGTGCCGTCGGCGACGAACTCGGGACCGATCACCGCCGCTTCCACCGGCCAGATGTGCTCGCGCAGCCAGGTCATCAGCGGCAGGTCGTCGGCGACGCCGCGCAGCAGGGTCATCGGGTTGTGGGTGTGGGCGTTGACCAGGCCGGGGATCAGCGCCGCCTGCGGGCGCGACACGACCTCCCTGGCCACGTAACGCGCGCGCGCCTCGCCGCGCGGCAGCACCGCCACGATCTCGCCGCCGCGGATCGCCACCGCGTGGTCTTCCAGCACCACCGCATGCGGCTCGATCGGCACCACGTAGCCGGCTTCGATCAGGAGGTCGCAGCTGGAGGCTGCCGTTTGAGGGGTTGTCATTGCAAAGCTTCCTTCCTGTGCAGCGCTCCCGCCGTGCGCTCAACCGCCGCGGGCGAGGATGCGCCGCCTGGCGATCATGGACAGCGGGAAAATCAGCGCGAATACCAATACCGCCCATTTCCCCGGGACGAACAGGCCCAGCGGGATGGCGGAGGAGAACACCAGCAGGGGGATGAGCCCGCGCACCAGCAACAGCCGGGCCTGGGCCGGGCCGAGCTTGGCGTGCAGGTCCTCCTGCTTCACCACCGTGCGGCGGACCAGCCAGGAGAACAGCGAGATGCCGGTCAGCACCAGCGCGTAGACGATGAAGTGTTCCGACACCTGCCGCGTGGCGAACGGCATCAGCACCACGAAGAACAGCTGCAGCAGGGCCAGCCACACCAGCCTGCCGTTGACCCGCGTCACGTGCTTCCAGGTGAGCATGTGGCCCACCCAGAACAGGCCGGTCACGAAGAAGCTGATGACGTAGGACACCAGCAGGCCGAGGGTCTCGCCCCAAGCCTGGTCCGCGCCCACCCGCTCGATCAGCTCGCTGCCCGGCAGGCGCAGCTCGATCGCCAGCAGGGTGATGACGATGGCGAACACCGCATCGCAGAAGTTCACCACCCGCTCATGCGGAAACCGGTCCTCGCGGACCGGTTCCTGGGCAGCCTGCTCGATGCGGGCGGGCTTGCGCATGGGCTTACTTGACGCGCGCGGAGTATTCGCCGGAGCGGGTATCGACGCGGATCACTTCGTCCTGGTTGACGAACAGCGGCACGCGCACCACGGCGCCGGTTTCCAGCGTGGCCGGCTTGCCGCCGCCGCCGGAGGTGTCGCCGCGCACGCCCGGGTCGGTCTCGACGATCTTCAGCTCGACGAAGTTCGGCGGGGTGACGTCGATCGGCGCGCCGTTCCACAGCGTGACCACGCAGGATTCCTCGCCCTTGAGCCACTTCTCGGCGCCGTTCATGCCGGCCTTGTCGGCCTGCACCTGCTCGAAGGTTTCCGGGTCCATGAAGTGCCAGTACTCGCCGTCGCTGTACATGTAGTTCATGTCGGTATCCACCACGTCGGCGGCATCCAGCGAATCGGTGGACTTCATCGTCACTTCCTGCGTGCGGCCGTCCTTGATCAGGCGGTACTTCACGCGGGTGAAGGCCTGGCCCTTGCCCGGCTTGACGTACTCGGTGTCGATGATGACCGCCGGTTGGTTGTTGACCAGGATCTTCATCCCGTTCTTGACGTCGTTCATGCCGTAACTGGCCATGCTGGTACTCCTGAAGGTGGCGAAACCGACGCGCGAAGGTCGGCCGGATTAGAATGGAACGCCCGCCATCGAAGGCGGGCATCTGTTTTTCTGGTCGCCCATGATAACCGCAGCCCTCGCCCCCGCTCCACAGCCCTCCCCGCTTCCCCTGCCCGCCGGCCGCTGGCAGGCGCACTGGCGGCAGGCGATCCGCGACCCGGCCGAACTGCTGGCCGGGCTGGGCCTGGAAGCCGCCGACCTGGGGGTTTCGGCCCAGGCGCTGGCGCAGTTCCCGCTGCGGGTGCCGCGCGGCTTCGCCGGGCGCATGCGTCCGGGCGATCCGGCCGACCCGCTGCTGCGACAGGTGCTGCCGATCGACGCCGAGATGCGGGTGGTTCCCGGGTTCAGCTTCGACGCGGTCGGCGACGGCGCGGCGAAGAAGGCCACCGGCGTGATCCAGAAATACGGCGGCCGCGCCCTGCTGGTCGCCACCGGCAGCTGCGCGATCAACTGCCGCTACTGCTTCCGCCGCCATTTCGACTATGCCGGCGAGAACGCCGCGAAAGGCGGTTGGCAGGAGGCGGTGGCGGCCATCGCCACCGATCCGTCGATCGACGAGGTGATCCTGTCCGGCGGCGATCCTCTGTCGCTGGCTACGGCCAAGCTGGTCGAGCTGACCGATGCCCTGGCCGCCGTTCCGCATCTCAAGCGCCTGCGCATCCACAGCCGCCTGCCGGTGGTGCTGCCCGAGCGCGTGGACGACGAACTGGTGCGCTGGCTGGCGGGCCTGCCCTGGCCGCTGGCCTTCGTGATCCACGCCAACCACGCCAACGAGTTCGACGCCGGCGTCGATGCCGCCCTCGCCCGCCTGCGCGACGCCGGCGCGCAACTGCTCAACCAGGCCGTGCTGCTGCGCGGGGTCAACGACGACGTCGAAACCCTGGCCGCGTTGAGCGAGCGCAGTTTCGCCGCCGGCGTGCTGCCCTACTACCTGCACCAGCTGGACCGGGTGCAGGGCGTGGCCCATTTCGAGGTCGAGGACGAACGCGCGCTGGCGCTGCACGCGCAGCTGATGGCGCGCCTGTCCGGCTATCTGGTGCCGAAGCTGGTACGCGAAATCGCGGGCGATACCGGCAAGCGGCCCCTGCATGGCTAGCGCCTTGCGGGGCGAGTCCCGCACCTGCCGTCGATAGCGCACGCCGGGGGCCTTGCCCCGGCCTACCCGGCTGATGCACGGGATCCCCGACGATACCGATGAGCGGCCCTTGATGCGGGTTTGCCCCGCATGCCTCCCGCCGATGCGCCGACATGCGGGGCGAGCCCCGCACCTGCCGTCGATAGCGCGCGCCGGGGGCGTTGCCCCGGCCTACCGCCGGATGGACGGGAGCGTTGGCAGCACCCTCAAGCGCTCGCGTCCGGCGCGGCCTCCAGCAGGTGCACCAGGGCGTCCGAATCCAGCGGGCGGGCCAGCCAGTAGCCCTGCACCAGGTCGCAGCCGCGCTCGCTGAGCAGGTCGAACTGGGGCTGCTGCTCGATGCCCTCGGCGACCACGGTGATGCCCAGCGCATGCGCCATCGCGATGATCGCGGTGGTCAGCGCCAGGTCGTCCGGATCGCGCTGCAGGTCGGCGACGAAGCTCTTGTCGATCTTGACGCCGTCCACCGGTACCTGCCGCAGGTGGCTGAGCCCGGAGAAGCCGGTGCCGAAGTCGTCCAGCCAGACCTTCACGCCGGTGCGGTGCAGCTTCTCCAGCAGCGAGGCGGCCAGCATCTCGTCGCCGATCACCGCGGTCTCGGTCAGCTCCAGGTGCAGGCGCGACGCCGCCAGGCCGGAGGCGTGCAGGCACTGCTCCACGGCGATGGACAGGTCGCCGCCGCGCAGCTGCCGCGGCGACACGTTGACCGAGACGAACAGGTCCTCGCCCGCCGCGTTGCACGGCCACTGCTGCGCCTGCAGGCAGGCCGCGCGCAGCACCTTCGGTCCCAGCGACTGGATCAGGCCGCTCTGCTCGGCGATGTCGATGAACATCGACGGCGGAATGGAGCCCAGCACCGGGTGCTGCCAGCGCAGCAGTGCTTCCACGCCGACCAGCATGCGGTCGAGGGTGCGGAAGATCGGCTGGTAGACCAGCCGCAGTTCGCCGCGCTCCCAGGCGCCGCGCAGTTCCTGTTCCAGGTGCAGGCGCCGCTCGACCGCATGGTCAAGGGCGCGGCTGTAGTAGCGGAAGCAGCTCTTGCCGGCCAGCTTGGCCTGGTACATGGCGATGTCGCCGTTCTTGAGCAGACCGGTGGCGTCGGCCGCGTCCTCCGGGAACAGGGTGATGCCGATCGAGCTGCCGAGGAATATCTCGCGGCCCTGCACCTGCAGCGGCTGGCCCAGTTCCTCCACCAGCCGCTTGGCCAGCGCGGTGGCCATGTTCTCGACCTTGCCGGTCTCGTTGCCGATCAGGATCACGAATTCGTCGCCGCCGAAGCGGGCCAGCAGCGCCTCGTCGCCGCCGTCCTGCTCCACCGCCGCGGCGATGCGCTGGGCGAACTGCAGCAGGGCGTCGTCGCCGGCCTCGTGGCCGAGCGTGTCGTTGACCCGCTTGAACTCGTCGATGTCGATGAACAGCAGCGCCAGCCCCTGCCCCGAGGCACGCGCGCCGAGCAGGCGATGGTCCAGCGCCTCGCGGAACGCCAGGCGGTTGGTCAGGCCGGTCAGCGCGTCGGTATAGGCCATCTGCCGCACCTCCCGGTCGTGCCGGGCGATGCTCTGGCTCATCCGCCCGAAGGTGCGCAGCAGTTCGCCGATCTCGTCGTTCCGCCGCGTCTCCAGCTGCTCGACGTGGTAATCGCCGACCTCGATGCGCTGCGCCGCGGCGCCCAGCCAGCGGACCGGCCGCACCAGCGTGCGCTGCACGTACAGCGCCATCAGGCAGACGAAGCCGACCAGCGCAGCCATCATCAGCACCACCCAGCCCAGTTGCCGGCGGTTGGCCTGGCCCATGCGCTGCTCCAGCACCGCCATGGCCGAGGCCTCCTCCGCGCGCACCGGCGCCAGGTCCATGCCCAGCCGCAGCCCGCCCAGGCGCTGGTCGCCGATGCGGACCGGGAGGTCCACTTCCAGCACCATCGGCGATTCCTGGATCCGCAGCTTCTCGGCGCTGATCGCGCCCTGCGCCAGCGGGTCCTGCATCTGCCGCCCGTAGCCGGCCACCTCGACCGTGCCGTCGTGGACCAGCCGCCCCTCGGCGTCGTGCACCAGCACGTAGCTGACCGACTTCTGGCTGGCGGTGCTGCGCACCAGCGCGCCGATCGCGTCCAGGTCCGAGAAATAGAGCGGGTTGACCAGCGCCTCGGCCAGGGAAGTGGCCAGCGACGTGCCTTGGTCGCGCACGCTGCGGTCGAACACCTGGCTGACCACGCTGCCGCTGGCCTGCAGCAGCTCGCGCTGTGCCGCCGCCTGCCGCGCCAGCAGCATCGCCACGATCGCCAGCACCACCAGCACCGCGCCGCCGGCCACGCACAGGAAACGGGCCTGCAACCCGAATCTGAGACGCTTCATTCGACCTCCATGCGGACCCGGGCCAGGCCGGCGCGCAGGCGGTCGAGCGACCGCTGGCTGGCCGGATCCAGGTGGTGGAAGGCGGTGGTGCCGAAGAACTTGCGCAGCGCGGGCCCGGCCTGCGGGTCGTTGCTGGCCTCCAGCAGTACTTCCTCCAGGCGGGCGCGGACCACCGGGTCCAGTCCGGGGCGCACCATCTCCACCGCGCGCGGCACGTCCTCGCTCTCGTACAGCACCCGCATGTCGCGGCGGAACACCGCCGGCATGCGCCGCTCGTCCTGCCAGTCGATGCTGCTGATCACCCCGGCATCGACCACCCGCTTGTGCACGAAGGTGGAGATGTTCATCTCGGAACGGGCGAACACGTAGCCCACGGTTTCCGCGGTCGGGGTGTCCTGCGGCGTGAGCAGGATCTCCGGGCGGATGCCGTGGGCGAGCAGCTCCATCGCCGGCACCAGGTAGGAACTGGTGGACCAGGCGCTCTGCATCGCCAGGGTGCGCCCCTTCAGGTCCTCCAGCGTGTTGATCGGGCTGTCGCGGCGGACGAAGAACACACTATGGTAGGACGCCACCCCACCACGTTCGGTCAGCAGCAACGGCTCGGCGCCGCTGCGCTGGCGCAGCGCCATGGCGGTGCCCGAAGTCTCGGTCACCCAGTCCACGCGCCCACGGCGCAGATAGCTGGCCATCTGCTGCAGATCCTTGGCCATCAGGATGCGGCCTTCGACGATCCCCACGTCGCGCATCCGCGGAACCACGTAGTCCAGCAGTGGTTTCAGCTGTTCGTAATGGGACTTCGGATCGTCGCTCAGGCGCCCCAGCACCAGAACCGAACGCTCGGCCGCCGACCCCACCGTCGGCAACAATCCGGACAACACCAACACGGCTCCCCAAAGCCATCCAGAAACACGCAAACCGGCGATCCCCCAAGAGTGTCCGCACAGACTATCCGAAAAAACCCCGGCTGACGGATGTCTCAGTTTTCGCGGTCGGTCGCCAGCCGCGCCATGCGCTGGGCGTCGGACAGTATCCCGCGCAGCAGGCGGACTTCCTGCTCGGACAGGTCGGCCTTCATGAACAGCCGGCGCAGCTTGCGCATGGCCGATTCCGGGGCGCGGCCCTTGTGGAAGTCGATCTGGTCCAAGGTATCGCCGAGCTGCCCGAACAGCCCTTCCAGCTGGGAATGGCTGGCCGGCGCCTCGCCGTACCCCGGCTCGGTCGCCGGCGCGGACTGGCCTTCCAGCTGCGCCATGCGCACCTCGTAGGCCAGCACCTGCACCGCCGCGGCCAGGTTCAGGGAGCTGAATTCCGGATCGGAGGGAATATGCACCGCGACATGGCACAGCTGCAGCTCGTCATTGGTCAGGCCAGTGCGCTCGCGGCCGAACACGAAGGCGACTTCCGCCGGCTCGCCGGCCCTGACCACCGCGCGCTGGCCGGCGGTTTCCGGCAGCAGTTCCTCCAGCTGGACGCGACGCGAGCGCGCCGTGCAGCCCAGCACCAGCCGGCAATCGGCCACCGCCTCGGCCAGGGTGGCGAACACCGGGGCATCGCCGAGCACGTCCTCGGCGCCGGCCGAGCGCCGGAAGGCGACATCGTCCAGCGGCTGCTCGGGCGCCACCAGCACCAGCCGCGACAATCCCATCGTCTTCATCGCCCGCGCCGCCGCGCCGATGTTGCCGGGATGCTGGGTGCCGACGAGGACGAAACGGATGCGGGCGGGAGCGGACATGGCGAAAAAAGTCAGGAGCGGGACAGCCGCAGATGGTAAACTGCGCGGCCGGCCCGTGCGCCGGGACCGCTCTTTTCCTCCGCCAATCCTACCCATTCGCCTTCACGGGAGCCTTTCGCCATGCAGAAACCCGCCGTCACCGTCATGGTCAAGGCCGCACGCCTCGCCGGCAACGTCCTGTTGCGCAACATCAACAAGCTCGAAGCGCTGAACGTAGTGCAGAAGGGCCGGATGGACTACGCCAGCGAAGTCGACGGCGATGCCGAGAAGGTCATCGTCAAGGAGCTCAAGCGCGCCTACCCGGACTACGGCATCTACGGCGAGGAAGGCGGCGTGCAGGGCAACGGCCGCCAGATGTGGGTGATCGACCCGCTGGACGGCACCAGCAACTACCTGCGTGGTTTCCCGCACTACTGCGTGTCCATCGCCCTGGTCGAGAACGGCGAGCCCACTGACGCGGTGATCTTCGACCCGCTGCGCAACGAGCTGTTCACCGCCTCCAAGGGCGCCGGCGCCGTGCTCAACGACCGCCGCATCCGCGTGGCCGACCGCAAGGACCTGGAAGGCACCATGATCCACACCGGCTTCGCCCCGCGCGAGCGCGCCCGTGCCGGCAGCCAGCTCAAGACCGTCGAGACCCTGCTGGTGCAGGCCGAGGACATCCGCCGCACCGGCTCGGCCGCGCTGGACCTGGCCTACGTGGCCTGCGGCCGCGCCGACGCCTACTTCGAGGCGGGGGTAAAGGCGTGGGACATCGCCGCCGGCGTGCTGCTGGTGCGCGAAGCCGGTGGCAAGGTCTGCAACTACCGCGGCGCCACGCTGGCGCGCATGGACGACAAGGGTCCGGAAACCCAGCAGGTGGTCGCCGGCAACCTGAAGGTCTGCGAGGCGCTGCAGAAGGTGATCGTCAACACCGGCCATGCCGCCGAGTTCGACCCGAAGTTCTGATCCAGGCTTTCACCGCATTCCCGAACGGCGCCCGCAAGGGCGCCGTTTCTGTTTGGGGCCGGCGCCGCATTGATCCCGGCCCCACCACGGCGGCTGCCGTGCCGTGGCGCTCGCTATCGCGCCCGCCCATGCACGAAGCACAGCAGAAAAGACGCTTTGGCTTTGGCTTTGGCTTTGGCTTTGGCTTTGGCTGTAGCTGTTTGCTTTTGCCGTTCGGGGTCCCCTTCCGCAGCGACGGAGCTGGCGGACAAGACCCCGCAGGGGCGACGTGCACGGATGCACGTCGTTTTTCTACGCGACATGGATGTCGCGTAGAAAAATCCCGCCAGCGGAGTGGACCCGGCACGCGCAGCGTGCTGGGCGCGGAGGCAGGGGCGTGCTTTCTTTGGGCCACGTTTCTTTGCACGAGCAAAGAAAGGTGGCTCGCTCTCCGGAGGAGAGCGAAAGCTATTGATCCTGCTCCTGCCGTTGCCTCGATTTCCTCGATGGTTGCAAGGTGTGGCAACAGCCAAAGCCAAAGCCAAAGCCAAGGCATAAGCATGGAAGCAGAAGCTTGAAAGCAAGGCTTTCACTCCTGCTTCGCAGGAGCGAGTTACTTCTCTTTGCTCGTGCAAAGAGAAGTAACCAAGAGAAAGCACGCCCCTGCCTCCGCGCCCAGCCCGCTGTGCGGACTGGGTCCACTCCGCCGCCGGGATTTTTCGACGAGACATCCATGTCTCGTCGAAAAACGACGTGCATCCTTGCACGTCGCCCTTCGGGTTTTTCCCGGCGCCTCCGTCGCTGCGGAAGGGGATCTGAGAGTCAAAGGCCCAAAAACAAAATCACGGCAACGGCAACGGCAACGGCGATAAAGCATTGCCGGCCACGCTCCATGAAAAACGCCCGGCGCTGGGCCGGGCGTTCTGGTGCAGCGGGAAACCGGATCGAGCCGGTCAGGCCACCGTAGAGGAGCGCAACGCAGCGATGCGCTCCTCCAGCGGCGGATGACTCAGGAACAGCTTCTTCGCGGTCGCACCGGCAATGCCGAACGCGGCGATCTGGGTCGGCAGCGTGCTCTGGCCATGATTGAGCTTCAGCCGCTCCAACGCGGCGATCATCTTCTGGCGACCGGCCAAGTGCGCGCCACCGGCATCGGCGCGGAACTCGCGGCGGCGCGAGAACCACATCGCGATCATCGTCGCGAACAGGCCGAACACCATCTCCAGCACGAACACGATGATGTAGTAGGCGAAGCCGCGGCCGCTGTCGCGGTTGCCCGACAGCGCGCTGTCGACGATGCCGCCCACCACCCGCGCCAGCACGATCACGAAGGTGTTCAGCACGCCCTGCAGCAACGCCATGGTGACCATGTCGCCATTGGCGACGTGCGAGATCTCGTGGCCCAGCACCGCCTCGGCCTCGTCCTCGCTCATGTTGTGCAGCAGGCCGGTGGACACGGCCACCAGCGCGTTGTTGCGGTTGGCGCCGGTGGCGAAGGCGTTGATCTCCGGGCCGTCGTACACCGCCACTTCCGGCATGCCGATGCCGGCGGCCTTGGCCTGGCGCGCCACCGTGTCCAGCAGCCAGCGTTCGGTGGGGTTGCGCGGCTGCGTGATCACCACCGCGCCGGTGCCGCGCTTGGCCATGAACTTGGACAGCAGCAGCGAGACGAAGGAGCCGCCGAAGCCGAAGATCGCGGCCATGACCAGCAGGCCGCTCATCCGCGACGGATCGACGCCCAGCAGGGACATCACGATGCCAGCCAGGACCAGCACGGCAAGGTTGGTCAACAGGAACAGCCCGATACGGGTAAACATGCGGAAGATTCCGATAGGTGTGTTGGATGAACGCAACAAATCTGCGGTGCGCGCAGGTTGAATTCAAGCGCGATTCTGACCGACGATTCAGCTTCGATGCCCTCCCCTTCCTACCGCGGCCGTTTCGCCCCCTCGCCCACCGGCCCCCTGCACCTGGGCTCGATGCTGGCCGCCTTCGGCAGCTGGTTGCTGGCGCGGCAGGCCGGCGGCCGTTGGCTGGTGCGCATCGAGGATGTGGACCCGCCGCGCGAGGTGGCCGGCGCCGCCGCTTCGCAGCTGGCCACGCTGGCCGCGTTCGGCCTGTTGCCGGACGAACCGGTGCAGTACCAGAGCCGCCGCCACGCGCACTATCGCGCGGCCCTCGAGCGGCTGCTGGCCGAGGGCGAGGCCTTCCCTTGCCATTGCAGCCGCACCGACCTGGCCGGCCGGCACGGCATCCACCGCCAGTGCGTCGCCGGCCGGGAACGGCCACGGCCTGCCATCCGCCTGCGCGTGGCCGACGGCAGCCACGTCGCCTTCGACGACGGCCTGCAGGGCCGCTTCGCGCAGTGGGTGGACCGCGAGGTCGGCGACTTCGTGCTGCTGCGCGCCGACGGCTGCTGGGCCTACCAGCTGGCCGCGGTGGTGGACGACGCCGAACAGGGCATCACCGACGTGGTGCGCGGCGCCGACCTGATCGACTCCACCCCGCGCCAGATCCTGCTGCAGCATGCGCTGGGACTGCCGACGCCGCGCCACCTGCACCTGCCGCTGCTGCTCGACGCGCACGGCGCCAAGCTGTCCAAGTCGCTGGCCGCGCGGCCGGTCGATCCCGACGATCCGTTGCCGGCGCTGCGCTGGCTGTGGGCCGCGCTGGGCCAGGATGCGGCGGAACTGGACGATGCCGGCTCGGTGCCGGCGCTGCTGGAACGCGCCGTCGCCGCGTTCCGGCCCGGCCGCCTGCGCCGCGATTCGATCGATGCCTTCCGCCCGTTGCCGTGACGGCGCCGGGTTCACATAGAATCGAACGCTCCCCTGCGCCAGCCCCCCCCGGAACGCATCCATGACGACATCCCGTATTGCACTGGTCACCGGCGGCACCGGCGGCATCGGCACCGCGATCTGCCAGCGCCTGGCCGACCAGGGCCATCGCGTCGCCACCAACTTCCGCAATGCCGAGAAGGCCGGGCACTGGCAGCAGCAGATGCGCGCCAAGGGCTACGACATCGCCCTGTTTCCCGGCGACGTGTCCACGCCCGACGGCGGCCGCGAGCTGGTGCAGGCGGTGGAAGCCGGGATGGGGCCGGTGGAGATCCTGGTCAACAACGCCGGCATCACCCGCGACACCACCTTCCACCGCATGACCCCGGAGCAGTGGCACGAGGTGATCAACACCAATCTCAACTCGGTGTTCAACGTCACCCGCCCGGTCATCGAGGGCATGCGCAGGCGCGGCTGGGGCCGGGTGATCCAGATCAGCTCGATCAACGGCCTCAAGGGCCAGTACGGCCAGGCCAACTACGCCGCGGCCAAGGCCGGCATGCATGGATTCACCATCTCGCTGGCGCGCGAGAACGCCGGTTTCGGCATCACCGTCAACACCATCTCGCCGGGCTACGTGGCCACCGACATGGTGATGGCGGTGCCGGAGGAAGTGCGCGCCAAGATCATCGCCGACATTCCCACCGGCCGCCTCGGCAAGCCGGAGGAAATCGCCTACGCGGTGGCCTTCCTGGTGGCCGAGGAAGCGTCGTGGATCACCGGCTCCAACCTGGACATCAACGGCGGCCACCACATGGGCTGGTGACGCCGGGGCAATCCATGCTGCGCAGCACGGCCTTCCATGCTGCGCAGCACCGCAAGACCCTTCATTCCCGCCTGCACCCCGTACTTATGGCGGTTGCAAGCCCTGTTGCACTGCGCCATGCTGCGCACCTATCGTGAAGAGTGACTGCTTAATGGCTGCGACCCGCATCATCAAGAAGTACCCCAACCGGCGGCTCTACGACACCGAAATCTCCAGCTACATCACCATCGAGGATGTCCGCCAGCTGATCCTGGACGGCGAGGACTTCGAGGTCCGCGACGCCAAGAGCGGCGAGGACCTGACCCGCTCGGTGCTGCTGCAGATCATCGCCGACAAGGAACAGGACGGCGAACCGATGCTGTCCACGCAGCTGTTGAGCCAGTTGATCCGTTTCTATGGCGACTCGCTGCAGGGCTTCATGGGCAACTACCTGGAGCGCAGCATGCAGGTGTTCCTCGACCAGCAGCAGCAGTTCCGCCAGCAGATGGGCAACCTGCTCGGCCAGACACCGTGGGCGATGATGAACCAGCTCACCGAGCGCAACCTGGAGTTGTGGCAGGAATTCCAGCGCAGCATGGGTGCCGGCTTCGGCCGACCGCAGCCGGGCACCAAGCCACCGGAACCGCCGCCGCCGGGCGACAAGCGTCGCGGCAGCCGCTGAGCGACATCCGCTGAAATGCAGGAAGGCCGACGCAAGCGTCGGCCTTCTTCATTTCCGGGGTCGGCGCCCTTCCCGGCGAGAAAACCGGAGGCTCACAGCCGCATGCCCAACCAGATGACGGCCTCCGTGGAGCAGGACACCACGGGCGACAGCAGCCGGGACCAGAGCGTACCGCCGTGGATATGGCCTGCCGAGCAGTCATGGTGCTGCTGCTCCTCCAGGACAATGGCGGAGATCGCAGCGACAGCGGATGGATCGTTACCCTGCAATGCCAAGAGCTGGTTTTCCAGATGTCGAAGAACGACGCTCTCGACCGCGACAGTCGTGGCTGAAATGGCACCCGCACCCAACAGTCCGGTGAGGAGCCCGAGAACGCCGCCGCCGATGCCGCACAGCCAATAGCTCCGGCAACGCGCGCGCCCCCGGCGAGCCAGTTCCGCGCCGAAGATGGCCCGATGCCGTTGCTCATGCGCGCGGAATTCCTTCAGCTCATCCACCATGCCGGGCGCAGTGAATCGCGCCATGAATAGCTGGCCGCTGTATATGTTGACTGCGCCATGTTCTCCGGCGTGATTGACCTTGATGACCCGATCACCGAGATCGTTTCCAGCGGGAGAGGTCGCGACCAGTTTCATGCGCTCGGCCTATGGCTTTCCGCCGCGCCCCTTCACCGCCGGCGTGCAGGCCGAACAGATGCGCTCGACCCTGTAGCCCTTCGCACGCAGCTTCTCGACCACGCCATCGCTGCCCAGCAGGTGCAGCGCGCCGACCACCACCAGCGTCGTGCCCTGCCCGGCCTGCAGGCGCTGCTGCAGCGGCGCCAGCCAGGCGTCGTTGCGCTCGGTGTTGATGCGCCGGTACAGCGCCGGGTAGTCGCGCTTCATCTGCGTGGCCATGTCGCGCCACAAGGTGACGTCGTCGCCGCGGCGCCAGGCATCGTGCAGGCGCCGGCCCTGCTCGTCGCCCTTGTCCACCTGCTCCAGCGCCTCGCGCAGCAGCTGGCGCTGCTCGTCGACGCTCATGCCGTCGAGCATCGCGATCTGCGCCGCCGCGCTCTCCAGCCCCAGCGCCGGCTTGCCCACTTCGGCCGCGCGCGTCATCAGGTGACGGTCCAGTCCGGCCTGCGCATCCAGCCCCTGCCGCGCCATCTGCCCCAGGCTGATGGTCAGCCCGACGAACCAGGGCTTGAGCCCGGCCAGGCGGTCGATCGGCAGGCCGTTGGCGGCCGCGTATTCCTGCAGGCGCCCCCAGGTATCCGCATCCAGGTCGTCCTTGAGCAGGCGGCCGTCGCGGCGCAGCGCAGCCTGCGCCATCTGCGCGGCCAGCGTGGGCGAATTCATTTCCTCCGGCGCCAGCTCGAACAGCAACCGGCTCGACGCATCGAAGGCCTTGTCCACGTCCGTCGAGAGCGGATAGTCGTCCGCCTTGAGCAGGTGGAACGAGCCCAGCAGGTAGAGTTCTCCGCCCTGCGGCCCGCTCACCTTCCACAGCAGCGGCACTGGCGGCACATGGGCGGGTTTGCCGGCCGGCTCCGCCTGCCGCGCGGCGACCATCGCCGGCGTGCCCAGCAACAGCAGGCCGCCCAGCAGCAGGCCGGCGGCGCGCGTCATCCATTTCATGCCGGCCCCGCTCATGCGTGCTCTCCGCTGTCCGGCTTGACGTAGGCCTTCTCGCCGGCCTCGACCGGCATGTCCAGGCGGTTTTCAGGCGGCGGCAACGGGCAGGTCGCGAACGGCGTGAACGCGCACGGCGGGTTGTAGGCGCGGTTGAAGTCGATCACCACCTGGCCCTTGTCGTCCGGCACCGCCAGGTCGATGTAGCGGCCGGCGGCATAGCTGCCACGGCCGCTGGTGCGGTCGGCGAAGATCACGAACAGCGGCCGGCCCGGCTCGCCCAGCGCTTCCAGCCGCCAGGTGCGGCCGTCGTGCTCGAACTCGATGGCGCCGGCGTTGGCCTGTTCGGTGGTCAGGCCGGTGATGTCGACCACCGGCATCGTCTTGTCCGCATCGTGCGGCACGAAACGCGCGGTGATCCGCCAGGAAGGATCGGCCGGCCAGTAGTCCAGGTGGCCGAAATGGAGGCGCGCCGGCGCGTCGGCATGCTTGACCCGCAGCGCGTGGCGCGGTCCGCGGTGGATCAGGCTCAACGCGCCCTTGCCGTCGTCGAAGGCGATGACGGTCGGCTCGGCCTCGTCGTCGCCGTGGAACGGGATGCGCCCTTTCACCGGCTGACCGTCGACCTGCATCGCGACGCCGGGCTCGGGGGTGAACCAGTAGCTTCCGCCGTCGCGCGTCACCATCCCCAGGCGCGGCGGCCCCATCGCCAGGCGGATGCCGCTGGTGCTGCCGCTGCCGATGTAGTGGGCTTTCAGCTCCAGCCAGTGCAGGCCGACCAGGCTGGTCCAGCCGTCCGGCGCGAGCAACTCGGCCTGGCGCTGTTCGCGCCAGATGTCGTTGTTCATCAGGAACGCGGCGTCGAAACGCGGCGCATCCCCGGCCGGCTCATGCCGCTCCGCGTCGCCGCATCCGGCCAGCGTCATCGCGGCCAGCAGCAGCGCCGCGCCTCTCCATCGTTTCATCGTCAACGTCCCCGCAGGAACCAGCGGTCGATCTCCGCCAGCGAAAAGCGCGCCCAGGTCGGGCGGCCGTGGTTGCATTGCCCGGAGCGCTCGGTGGCTTCCATGTCGCGCAGCAGGGCGTTCATTTCCGGAATGGTCAGGCGCCGGTTGGCGCGCACCGCACCGTGGCAGGCCATGGTCGAGAGCAGTTCGTCGCGCGCGCTGGCCACGCGCCGGCTCTGCCCGTGTTCGCGCAGGTCGGTGAGCACGTCGCGCAGCAGGCCTTCCGGCTCGGCGCTGGCCAGCAGCGCGGGAATGCTGCGCACATGCAGCGAGCCGGGACCGGAACGGGTCACCTCGAAGCCGAGTTCGGCCAGCGTCGCCGCCTCGCGCTCGGCGGTGTCGGCATCGCGCTCGCCCACCGCCAGGGTGATCGGCACAAGCAAGGGCTGCGCGTGCAGGCCGATGCCGTCGTGCGCGGTCTTCAGGCGTTCATAGCCGATGCGTTCGTGCGCGGCGTGCATGTCCACCACGATCAGGCCTTCGGCGTTCTCGGCCAGGATGTAGATGCCGTGCAGCTGCGCGATGGCATAGCCCAGCGGCGGCACGCCGCTGTCGGCGGAAGTGGGCGGCAGGCCGGGGCCGCTGTCGATGGACGACTGCGCAACCTCGGCCGGCGCCGAATACAGCGCGGCATAGGCCGCCGGGGCCTCGGCCACGTGCAGGCCGAGCGGCGACTGCCGCGCCTGCCATGCGGTGCCTGCCCCCGTGCTGCCCATCGGCCGCGACAGCGCGTAGCCCGCGCCCTGCCCGCCCGCCGCCGGCAACCCGGCCTCGGCCGGATGCGGCGCTTGCCCGGCCACCGGCTCCATGCCGGCACGGGTTTCGGCCAGCGCGTCCTTGAGCGTGCGGTAGACGAAGTCGTGCACCAGCCGCGAGTCGCGGAAGCGCACTTCGTGCTTGGCCGGGTGCACGTTGACGTCCACCCGCGTCGGGTCCAGCTCCAGGAACAGCACGTAGGCCGGCTGGCGGCCGTGGTAGAGCACGTCGCCATAGGCCAGCTTCACCGCATGCGCCACGCTGCGGTCGCGCACCGAGCGGCCGTTGACGTACAGGTACTGCTGGTCGGCGCTGGCGCGCGAATAGTGCGGCTGCGCGATCCAGCCGTGCAGGCGCAGGCCGGCGGCGCTGTGATCCACGCGCAGGGCCTGCCGCGCGAAATCCTCGCCCAGCGTTTCGCCCAGGCGCGCGTCCGAATACAGGTCGCCCGGCTTGTAGCGACGCGACGGCTTGCCGTTGTGCGAGACGCGCAGCTCCACGTCCGGGCGCGCCAGCGCCAGCGAGCGCAGCCATTCCTCGATGTGGCCCAGCTCGGTGCGCTCGGCGCGCAGGAACTTGCGCCGCGCCGGCACGTTGTAGAACAGCTCGCGCACCTCCACGGTGGTGCCCGGCGCATGCGCGCGCGGCGCCACGTCGCCGACCTTGCCGCCTTCGACCTGCAGCGCGGCGCCGTGCTCGTCCTGCGGCTGGCGCGAGGCCAGGGTGAAGCGGCTGACCGAAGCGATGGACGGCAGCGCCTCGCCGCGGAAACCAAGCGTGGCGACCGACTCCAGGTCATCGAGCGACGCGATCTTGCTGGTGGCATGGCGCGACACCGCCAGCGGCAACTGCTCGGCGGCGATGCCGCCGCCGTTGTCGCGGATGCGGATCAGGCGCACGCCGCCTTCTTCCAGGTCGATGTCGACACGGGTGGCGCCGGCGTCGAGCGCGTTCTCGACCAGTTCCTTGACCACCGAGGCCGGGCGTTCGACCACCTCGCCGGCGGCGATCTGGTTGATCAGGATCTCGGGCAGCGGACGGATGGTGTTCATGCCGCGCCCTCCAGCAGGGGATGCGCGCGACGGGCAAGGAAAAACACGGGAATCAGGCGGAAATCGGGCATCGGCAGATGATAGCCGGTAGTGCCGGCCGCTGGCCGGCATCTGCACGGGGTCGGGATGTGCGAGGTCGCCGGCTGGCGGCCGGCACTACCGGAATCCTTCGGCTTTACTGCTGCCGTCGGCGATAGTGCCTGCGGCAGCTTCCATCTCAGCCTGCGCGCGAGGTTGCCGGCTGTAGGTCGGGGCTACGTCCCCGACACCACGCGTTGGCGTCTGGCATAAGCCGTCGGGGCGGCAGCCCCGACCTACAAGGTAGTGCCGGCCGCTGGCCGGCATCTGCATGGGGTCGGGATGTGCGAGGTTGCCGGCCGGCGGCCGGCACTACCCGCTTTACTTGCTGCCGCCGGCGACGGTGCCTGCGGCAGCTTCCATCTCGGCCTGCGCGCGGGCGGCGAACAGCGTGCCCGGCGGCGGCTGCCGGCTGAAATAGGTGTGCACGCCATCGAGCACGGCACCGGCGACGCGGCGCTGGTAGGCCGGGTCGTTCAGGCGGCGCTCTTCGTCCGGATTGGAGATGAAGGCGGTTTCCACCAGCATCGCCGGCATGTCCGAGGTGCGCAACACCGCGAAGTTCGCCCGCTCCAGGTTCGGCTTGTGGTTGTTGCCGATCCGCTTCAGGCCGCCCAGCACGTGGCCGGCCGCGTCCTCGGAAGCCTTCATGTTGCCGCTCTGCGCCAGGTCCAGCAGCACGTTGGCCAGGGTGCCCTCGGTGCGATTGAGGCTGACGCCGCCGATCAGGTCGGCCGCGTTTTCCTTGTCCGCCAGCCAGCGCGCGCGCTGCGAGGACGCGCCCTTGGTGGAGAGCACGTACACCGACGAGCCGGTAGCCGCGCGGTTCTCGGCCGCGTCGGCGTGGATCGAGATGAAGATGTCGGCCTTGGCCGCGCGCGCGCGCTGGGCGCGCATCGGCAGCGGGATGAACACATCGGTGTCGCGGGTCAGGTAGGCGCGCAGGCCCGGGGTGGCATTGACCTGCCGCGCCAGTTCGCGCGCCACCGCCAGGGTGACGTCCTTCTCGCGCTTGCCGGTCGGGCCGATCGCGCCGGGGTCCTGGCCGCCGTGGCCAGGATCGATCGCGACCACCAGCGTGCGCATGCCCGGCTGCATGCGGATGCGCGAGGCATCGCTGGGCATGACCGGGCGCGGCGCAGGCTGCTCGACGGCCGGCGCCTGCGCGACCGCAGCCACCACGGGAACAGGTGCAGACGTCGTCGCCGGCGTAGTGGCGGCAACCGTCGGCGTCGTCGCCTGACCGTTCAGGATCGCAGCCGGCGAAGGCGTGCTGCCGGTCGCGGCAGCCGCTGTCGTCGTCGGGGCGACGCTGGAAGGAGCTGCGGCCGCGGCCTGCTGGACCACGGCCGCGGTCAGCGCCGCGGTGGCGCGGGCCGCTTCCAGCCGCGCGTCGGCGCTGGTGGCCTGGGGCTGGCTGGCGGGTACGGCGGCCGGTACGACCGGCATCGTGCCCGCCACCTGCGCCTCGCCGGGCCATTCGATCAACAGGCGCGACTCCGCACCCTGCCCCTGCATCTGCGGCTTGAACGCCGCCACCGACTCGGCCAGGTCGAACACCACGCGGAAGGTGCCCGGCGTCGGCGAACCGGTACGCACGGCGGTGACGACGCCCGCCGCGGCAGGCAGCCGCAGGCCGCGCATGGCGGTCGAATCGGGGAAGTCCACCACCAGGCGGTTGGGACCGGCAAGCGACAGGGTCTTGTAGCTGCCGCCGCCCGCCAGCTGGATTTCGGCGCGGGTACCGGTGACGCCGGCCTGCAGGGCGACGCCGCGGACTTCGCCCGCCGACGAAGCGCCGGCCAGACAGAGTCCGGCGGCGAGGGCAGACAGGGCGATCAGGCGGCTTCCCGTGGGCATGGGGCGGATTCAATCACCGGAATTGCGTAATTGCAACACCTTTTCCCTTACTAATCCGCAACCTGCCACACTTTCCTGCCATCAGGCAGCAGAAAGCCCCTGCAAGTGGCCCGATTGCGCCAGCCGCTCCTGCCAGGCCCGGCCGGCCGGCGAGCCGGCCTGCAGGCGCGCCTGGCGCCCCTGCCCCTGCATTTCCAGCGCCACCCGCAGGTCCATCGGCGGCAAGGCGCCGCTGCCGCGTTCCGGCCACTCGACCAGCCACAGATCGGCCGTCGCCTCGTCCAGCCCTAGGAAATCCAGTTCGCCGGCGTCGCCGATGCGGTACAGGTCCAGGTGCCAGGCTTCGCCGGCCGGCAAGGGGTAGCGCTCGACCAGGGTGTAGGTGGGGCTGCGGATCGCGCCCTGCACGCCCAGCGCGCGCAGCAGCGCACGCGCCAGAGTGGACTTGCCGGCGCCCAGGTCGCCCTGCAGGTGGATCACGGCCGACGCCGGCCGGGTCGCGGCCAGGGCCTGCCCCAGCTGGTCGGTGGCCTCAGCATCGGAAAGGAACAGTTCGATCATGGCCGCCATTATGGATTGGCCAGTGCGCGCAGGTGCGGCAGCAGGTCGCGCGGCAGCATTCCGCGCTGTCCTTCCGCGACCGCCGCGTCGCCCGCCAGTCCATGCAGCAGCGCGCCGGCGCTGGCCGCATCGAACGGCGGCAGCCCCTGCGCCAGCAATGCGGCGATCACGCCGGTCAGCAGGTCGCCCATGCCGCCGACCGCCATGCCCGGATTGCCCGCCGCGATCACCCGCGGCAACCGGCCCGGCGCGGCGACCACCGTGCCCGCGCCCTTGAGCACGACCACGGCGGAAAAGCGCGTCGCCATGGCCTGCGCCGCGGCGAAGCGATCGCGCTGGACCGCCGCGGTGTCGACGCCGAGCAGGCGCGCCGCCTCGCCCGGATGCGGCGTGAGTACGGCCTGCGCGAGCGGGCGCGGCTGCTGCGCCAGCAGGTTCAGGGCGTCGGCATCGACCACCAGCGGCTTGCCGCAGGCCAGCGCCGCCGTCCACAGCCGTTGCGCCCAGTCGTCCTGGCCCAGCCCCGGCCCCAGCGCGACGCCCCCGGCGCGCGCCAGCAGCGGCGCCAGATCGAAGGCGTCCTCGACCGCATGCGCCATCGCCTCGGGACAGCGCGCCAGCAACGGCGCCACGTGCAGCGCGCGCGTAGCCACGCTGGCCAGCCCCGCGCCGCTGCGCAGCGCCGCCTCGGCGCACAGCATCACCGCACCGCCGCTGCCGTGGTTGCCGCCCACGCACAGCACGTGGCCGGATTCGCCCTTGTGCGTATTGATCCGCCGCGGCGGCAGCAGGGCCGGCAGCGCCGCCCCGCTCCAACGCCACGCGGCGGGCTCGACGCCGTCGAACGCCTCGTCGGGAATGTCCAGCGTGGCCAGCAGGCGTTGCCCGGCATGGTCCAGCGCATCGCCGGTATGCAGCCCCCGGTGCGCCACGATGAACTGCAGCACGCGTTCGGCGCGGATCGCCGCACCCGGCACCGCGCCGCTTGCGGCATCGACACCGCTGGGCACGTCCAGCGCCAGCACCGGCGCGTCCGCGGCGTTGACCGCCGCGATCAGCTCCGCCGCCGCGGCATCCGGTGCGCGGTCCAGGCCGATGCCGAACAGCGCATCGACGACCAGATCGGCTCCGCGCAGGCAATCGCCGGAAAGCTCGACCTGCCCGCCGATGGCCAGGTAGTCCGTGCAGGCGCATTGCGCCAGCGGCGTGCGCGGCGCGTGGTCCGGCAGGTGCAGCACCCACACCTGGCGCCCGGACTGGCGCGCCAGCCGCGCCAGCACGTAGCCGTCGCCGCCGTTGTTGCCGGGCCCGCAGACCACGACGATGCGCCGCGCCTGCGGCCAGTACTGCAACGCGCACTGCCAGGCGGCCTGCCCGGCGCGCTGCATCAGCGCATAGCCATCGCCGCCCAGCGCAGCCGTGGCCTGCGCGTCGATGCGGCGCGCGGCGGCGGTATCGAACAGTTCGGCAGGCTGGTTCATGCCCGCGATTCTATACTTGCGCCATGCTCGAAGCCGTTGCCCCCGCCGACATGGCGCAGCTGTCGCTGCGTATCCGCCAGCTTGCGCGCGAGGCCGGTTTCCAGCGTTGTGGGGTCAGTGGCGTCGAGCTGCGCGACGACGAGGCGCACCTGGCCGACTGGCTGGGCAAGGGCCTGTACGGGACGATGGAATGGATGGCGCGGCATGGCGCGATGCGCGCGCGGCCGCAGGAACTGCTGCCCGGCACCGTGCGGGTGATCTCGGTGGGGCTGGACTACGGCCACAAGGACGATGCGCAGGCCTGGGCGACGCTGGGCGATGCCGAGCGCGCCTACGTCGCCCGCTACGCGCTGGGCCGCGACTACCACAAGCTGATGCGCAACCGCCTGCAGAAACTGGCCGAACGCGTCGCCGCCGAGGTCGGCCCGTTCGGGCACCGCGTGTTCGTCGATTCGGCGCCGGTGCTCGAACGCGCGCTGGCGCGCAACGCGGGGCTGGGCTGGATCGGCAAGCACACCTGCCTGATCGACAAGGAAGGCGGCTCGTGGTTCTTCCTCGGCGAGATCTACGTGGACCTGCCGCTGCCGCTGGACGCGCCGGCCACCGCCCACTGCGGCACCTGCACGCGCTGCATCGACGTCTGCCCGACCGCGGCGATCGTCGCCCCGCACCGGCTCGATGCGCGCCGCTGCATCTCCTACCTGACCATCGAGCACGACGGCGCGATCCCGCTGGACATGCGCCCGCTGATGGGCAACCGCATCTACGGCTGCGACGACTGCCAGCTGGTATGCCCCTGGAACAAGTTCGCGCGCCGCACCGACGAACCGGACTTCCGCGCGCGCAACAACCTGGACACGGCCACGCTGCCGGAACTGTTCGCCTGGGAGGAGGACGAGTTCCTGCGCCGCACCGAAGGCAGCCCGATCCGCCGCAGCGGCCACGAACGCTGGCTGCGCAACATCGCCGTGGCGCTGGGCAACGCGGCGCCCTCGCCCGCCGCGCGGCAGGCGCTGGAAAGCCGCGCCGACCACCCTTCCGAACTGGTGCGCGAGCACGTGCAATGGGCATTGCAAAGGCACGACGAGGCACGGCATCTCCTGCAGGAGCGACTGTAGAAGCGCCTGTAGGAGCGACGTGAGTCGCGATGGAGCCTTCCTGCAAATGCTCCTGCAGAGCATCCATGCGCTGGGGCTCAAACAGGGCAAGCCCCTTCGCGACTCACGTCGCTCCTACATGAAGCCCCATGCAGGAAGCCTCATGCAGGAAGCTCCTTGCCTCCAGCGTGAACCATGGCATTCCCGCCCGCGGGCAGGAACAATAGCCCTCCGTTTTCCTTCCCCTCCACATGGACCACGTCCTCACCCCCAGCCAGCTCAACACGCTCGCCCGCGACCTGCTCGAGGACACGTTCCCGCTGGTATGGGTGGAAGGCGAGCTCGGCAATGTCAGCCGTCCGTCGTCGGGGCATCTGTACCTCACCCTGAAGGACGCGCGCGCGCAGGTGCGGGCGGCGATGTTCAGGCCCAAGAGCCAGTGGCTGAAATTCGTCCCGCGCGAAGGCCTGCGCGTGCTGGCGCGTGGCCGCCTGACCCTGTACGAGGCGCGCGGCGAGTACCAGCTGGTGCTGGACCACATGGAGGAAGCCGGCGAAGGCGCGCTGCGCCGCGCCTTCGAGGAACTCCAGGCGCGGCTGCAGGCCGAAGGCCTGTTCGACCCGGAGCGCAAGCGGCCGCTGCCGGCCCACGTGCGCCGGCTGGCGGTGATCACCTCGCCCAGCGGCGCCGCCGTGCGCGACGTGCTCAGCGTGCTGGCGCGGCGCTTCCCGCTGCTGGAAGTGGATCTGCTGCCGACCCTGGTGCAGGGCGAGGCCGCTGCCGCGCAGATCACCGCGCTGCTGCGCCGCGCCGACGCCAGCGGCCGCTACGACGCCATCCTGCTCACCCGCGGCGGCGGTTCGCTGGAGGACCTGTGGGCGTTCAACGACGAGCAGCTGGCGCGCGCCATCGCCGCCAGCACCACGCCGGTCGTCTCGGCGGTCGGCCACGAGACCGATTTCAGCCTGTCCGACTTCGCCGCCGACCTGCGCGCGCCGACGCCCTCGGTGGCGGCCGAACTGCTGGTGCCGGACCGGCGCGACCTCGACCTGCGGGTGCGCCGGCTGCAACAGCGGCTGGCGCAGTTGCAGGCGCATGCGCTGGGACAGGCCATGCAGCGCGCCGACCGCGCCGCGCTGCGCCTGCAGGCGCAGCGGCCGCAGGCACAGTTGGCCCTGCTGCGGCAGCGCCAGGAAGCGATGTCCGCACGCCTGAATTCCGTCTGGCAGCGACAGCTGGAACAGCGACGCACCCGCCTGGCCCATGGCAACGCGGTGCTGCGCGCGGTGCAGCCCGCACGCCGGCTGGAGCTGCTGCGCGAACGCCTCGGGACGCTGGCGCCGCGCGCGCAGGCGGCCATGGCGCGGCACCTGCAGCGCGACGCGCTGCGCCTGCGCGGCATCGCCCGCTCGCTGGAAGCGGTGAGCCCCCTGGCCACAGTGGCGCGCGGCTACACGATCCTCACCCGCGCCGACGACGGCGCGCTGGTCCGCTCCACCACGCAGGTCCAGCCCGGCGATGCGCTGCGCGCGCGCGTGGGCGACGGCGCGATGGAAGTGCAGGTCATCGCTACCCGCGAAACGCCGTAGGAGCGGGCATCCGCCCGCGGATGCCTGCCGGTCTGTTGGGGGTATGACCTGCGCCACCAATGCCCCTGTAGGAGCGACGCAAGTCGCGACCGCACTTCGTCGGGGAAGCCCCATCGCGACTCGCGTCGCTCCTACAGGGTTCCTACGGCGTCCCTGCGGGATGCGTTTCAGCGCGCCTTGGCCGTTTCGCAGAACCGCTGCCGGTACTCCATCGCCTTGGGCATCAGCGCCTGCAGGTTCTGGATGCGGGTGCCGGGGTTGGGGTGGGTCGAGGCGAATTCCGGCGGCGCCTGGCCGCCGCTGGCCGCGCTCATGCGCTCCCACAGCGGCACCGCCTCCTCGGGATTGAAGCAGGCCGCGGCGGCCAGCATCAGGCCCACTTCGTCGGCCTGGGTTTCGTGGCTGCGCGCATAGGGCAGCAGGTAGCCATAGCCGAAGGCCGACATCAGCATCTGTTGCTGCTGCGCGTCCATGCCGCCGGCGGCGCCGGCCGCCTGCCCGATCTCGGTCAGCTTCTGCTGGGCCATGCGCTGCGCGCCGTGGCGCAGCAGGGCGTGGGCGATCTCGTGGCCCATCACCACCGCCATCGCGTCGGCGTTGCGCGCCACCGGCACCAGCCCGGTATAGACCGCCATCTTGCCGCCGGGCAGGCAGAACGCGTTGGCCTGGTCGGACTGCAGCACGTTCACCTCCCAGTCGAAGCTGCGCGAGAAATGGTTGGGCGGCTGGCCGTGCTCGGTCGCCAGCGCGGTTTCCACCACGTCGACCTTGGCGATCAGCCGGTTGGCGATCTCGCGGATCTGCCGCGCCACCTGCGAATTCGGATCGACCGGCCGCTCCTGCGAGATGATCTGCTGGTAGGCCTGCAACCCCAGCGCCTTTTCGCCTTCGGCGTCGAGCGACTTGTCGATCAGCACCTTCTCGCCGGTATACGGGTCCACCGTGCGGTTGCTGAAGTAATAGCAGCCGCCATAGATCGCGAAGCCGAGCAGTATCAGCCAGCGCAGGCTGCCGCCCACGCCACGCCGCCGGGGATCGCGCTGGTTGCCGAGGGGATCTTGTCGCATCGGAGGCTCCGCTTGGGTCAAGCCGCGCCGCAAGGCGCGTGGGTCTGCCGGTCAGGCCGGTGAAGAGGTTCTGCCATGCGTACTTTTACGTGACCTGGCAATCGCCAGGAAGACAACGCCGAGCGCGATGCACGAGGGAGCCAGCGCCCCGAAAACCGTCAGGCGGGTGGCCAGGCCGACGAGAAGCAACGTCATCCCGTTGGCGAGGAAGACGAAGCCGGGAATCAGAAGGCGCTTGACCGGGTTCACGGTGATGCTCCCTGTGCGGCCCGATGCCGGGCGATCCGCTGTCGATGGTAGCGCCGCGTCAGATGCCGCGCACCAGCCGGAAGCCGATGCGTGCGCTGGTCACGTCCGAGTCCTGCGACAGGCGCCAGGCGGCGCGGGTCTGCTCGGGGGCGTTGGCCCAGTTGCCGCCGCGGACCACCCGCTGCCGGCAGCCCGGGTTGTACCAGGCCGCGCCGTCGGGCGGCGCGCGCCGGTAGCTGGCGTGCCAGCAGTCGGCCACCCATTCGCTGAGATTGCCGGCCATGTCGTGCAGGCCCCAGGCGTTGGGACGGAAGCTGGCCGTCGGCGCCGCGCCCCAGTAGCCGTCGCCGTAGCCGACGAAGGCGTTCTTCCAGTGGCGCCCGCTGGGCGAGACGTCCTGCCCGCCGGTGAAGTTGCCGCTGCCTTCCGGCGGCACGCCGGCGTCGCCCCACGGATAGCGGCCGCTCGTGCCCGCGCGCAGCGCGTATTCGAATTCCGCCTCGCTCGGCAGCCGGTAGTAACGGCCGGTCTGCGCCGACAGCCAGGCCGCGTAGGCTTCGGCGTCGCGCACGCTGACATGCATCACCGGGTTGTCCGCCGGCGCCTTGGCGCCGTTGTAGCCGGACTGCCAGTCCGCGCCGTTGCGGCGTACGAAGTTGCCGCTGCGCTCGTCGTAGACGATGGAATGCCCGCGCCGGGTCGCCCGGGGACGCGCGTTGGTCGCCGCCACGAAACGGCCGAACTCGGCCACCGTGACTTCGGTGATCGACATGGCGAAGCCGCGGTCGAAGCGCACGTAATGCTGCGGACGCTCGGCGTCGCTGGCGCCCGGCTCGCCGTAGCCGGCGCCCATCTGGAAGCCGCCATGCGGGACGACGATCATCTGCGGCCCGCGCCCACCGTCCTGCAGCGCATCGGTGAACACCTGGCCGGGGCGGAAGCTGCCGTAATGCGCGACCAGGTCGATGCGCTGCCGCAGCACCGCCACTGCTTCGTCGCCGGGCACGGCGATGCGCAGCGCCCGTTCGAGCTTCTCGCGCGCGTCCTTGAGCCCCTTGGGCGAGGTGAGATCGCGCAGGCCGCCATCGCGCAGCGCGACCAGCTGCGCCTCGCGCATGGTCTCGATCCGCACCCGCGCGTCGGCCACGGTCGGCGCGTCCGCCCGGATGTGCGAGGCGCGCTGCAGCCAGTCCAGCGCTGCGTCGAAATCGGCGTGCGCGGCGGCATTCTCCGCCTGCCGGATCAGCCCGCTTTCCACCGCCGCCAGCCCCTGCCGGGCGCGGCTGTTGCCCGGGTCCAGCGCCAGCACCTCGGTGAATGCGGCGACCGCGCCGCCGGCCTCGTCCAGGCTGCCCCGGCGCAGCGCATCCTCGCCGGAACGGTTCAGCGCCAGCAGCCGCCGTGCCGCCTGCACGCGCTGCTGCAGCTGCAGTTCCAGCGTGCCCTCCGGCGCCAGGTACACGGCCACCGCGGCCTGCTCGGCGGCATCGGCAAGAGCCTGGCGCTGGCTGTCCGGCTGCTCCAGCAGGTTGCGGATCGACGCCAGCAGGCGCGTGCGCGCCTTCTCCAGTCCGCGCTTCGCCTCGCGCTCCTGCGGCCGCAGCGACAGCACCGCCAGGTACAGCGGGATGGCATCGTCCGCATTCTGGTACAGGCGTCCTTCGGCCAGCGCGGTTCCGGCCCGGCGCAGCGCATCGCGCACGCCCTCCGGCTGCAGCGCGACCGTGGGCGGCGTCCACGGAGGCAACGGGATGGCCGCGGCATCCGGCACGGCAGCGGTCCGTGCCGCGACCGGAGCAACCGGCGCGGCGGGCGCGGCCGCGACGCGCTCCGGCACCACCGCCGGCGCGGCGGGCGGCGCTGGCCTGCAGGCGGTGCAGACCAGCGCGGCATACAAAGCCACGCGGGCCAACTGGCCGGTTGTACGCAAACTTCCTCCCATTACGGCCCCTGCGCGCTCGGGTGCGCTGCGACGTTAGGCTATTCTCGCCTGCCTGGGCAAACCCTGCAGTTGATGGAATACACGTGGCTCACTGGATCAAACACCCGGCGGAACTGGAAGAGCGCTACCGCCAGCGCCCCGACCGCATCGGGCTGGACACCGAGTTCATCCGCGAACGCACCTACTGGCCGCAGCTGGCGCTGGTGCAGATGGCGGTGGGCGATGAAATCCTGCTGATCGACCCGCTGGCGCCGGGCATGACCGACGCCCTGCGCCCGTGGCTGGAAGACGCGTCCATCCTCAAGGTCATGCACAGCGCCAGCGAGGACCTGGTCGCGTTCAAGTGCGCGTGCGGCGCCCTGCCGCGCCCGCTGTTCGACACCCAGATCGGCGCCGCGCTGGCCGGCATCGGCGGCGGCATGGGCTACCAGAAGCTGGTCGCGCAGATCACCGGCGTCACCCTGCCCAAGGGCGAGACGCGCTCGGACTGGATGCGCCGCCCGCTGTCGGACGCGCAGCTCGAATACGCCGCCGACGACGTCGAACACCTGTTCGCGCTGCACGATGCGATCGACGCGCGCCTGCGCGAACTCGGCCGCCAGGAATGGCTGCAGGACGACGCGCGGCGCCTGCTCGCGTCCGTGGAGCAGGACGAGGGCGACCAGTGGCCGCACCTGTCCATGCGCGCGTCGCAGTTCCTCGAGCCGGATGCGCAGCGTCGCCTGCTGCGGCTGCTGCGCTGGCGCGACCAGCAGGCCCGGAGCAGCGACAGGCCGCGCAGCTGGATCCTGGACAACGAACTGGCCACCGCGCTCGCACGCACGCCGCCGGCCGACTACGACGCCCTGCTGCAACTGTTCGAGCGCTTCCCCAAGGCGCCGCGCAAATTGGCGCAGGCCGTGTGGCAGGCCCTGCAGACGCCGCTGCCGGACGAAGACCAGGCGCCGCAGGCGCTGGCCGCCACCGACGGCAACAAGGCCGCCCTCAAGCGCCTGCAGGACGCGGTGGCCCGCCGCACCGCCGAACTAGGCCTGCCCGACGGCCTGCTCGCCTCGCGCAAGCACCTGGAAGCGCTGCTGGACGGCGGCCCCTGGCCGGTCGCGCTCGGCGGCTGGCGACGCGAGCAGTTGCAGGCATTGCTGCTGCCCCTCTTGGCGCCGGCGCCGGCATCGCGTTAGAATTCGCGGGCCACGTGAAACGGTAGCGCGGCTGGAGGGACATCCATCCTCATCCAGCATGCGGTCACCGCGAAACCTGGGGCCATAGCTCAGCTGGGAGAGCGCGTCGTTCGCAATGACGAGGTCGGGAGTTCGATCCTCCCTGGCTCCACCAATACGAAAAACCCCGGGTATCCCCCGGGGTTTTTTCTTGCCTCGACGCCGGACCGGCAACGTCCGTGCCGATGGCTCAGGCCATCGGCGCGTGGACCTCGACCCGGTTGCGGCCGCCGCGCTTGGCCGCGTAGAGCCGCTCGTCGGCGTTCTTGAACACGCTGGCGATGCCCTCGCCGCTCTCCGGCCAGCCGGCCACGCCGAGCGATACCGTCACCTGCCCGACCGGCGGCATGCTGGCCTGCTCCACCTGCAGGCGCAGCCGCTCGGCCACCTGCGCGGCGCTGGCCACCGACGCGCCGGGCAGCAGCAGCACGAACTCCTCGCCGCCGACGCGGCAGGGCACGTCGCCCGTGCGCGAGACATCCTGCATGTGCATGGCCAGCTGCCGCAGGACCAGGTCGCCGACATCGTGGCCCCAGGTATCGTTGACCTGCTTGAAATGGTCGATGTCCAGCGAGACGACCGCGAACGGCGTTCCCTTCTCCTCCAGCGCCTGCAACGCGGCCTGCAGGTGGCGGCGGTTGCCCAGCCCGGTCAGCGGATCGGTGTTCACGTCCTCGCGCAGCTTGGTGATGCTCTTCTGGAACAGGCCGATGCCGAGCAGCATCGCTTTCTTCAGTTCGCGCGACTCGAAATACCAGGAACGCACGGAACGGATGTTCTGCGTGGTCTCGGGCTGGTCCATGGTGCGCGCGCCGTCGGCGAGCATATGCAGCGGGCGGGCGATGACGCGCGCGCACCACCACAGCAGCAGCACCGTGGCCGCGGCCAGCGGCAGGGTCTTGAACAGCACCGTGCGCATCAGCGAGGTCAGCGGCGCCAGCGTGGCGTCGCGCGGGCGCTGGGCGATGACGCCCCAGCCCGTCGCGCCGACCGGCGCGTAGCCGGCCAGCATCGCGATCCCCTTGCTGTTGACGATCGCCGCCGTCCCGCTGCCGCCCTGGACCACCGCGTCGACCGCCGCGTTGCCGCGCACCACCATGCCGATGCGGTCGCTGTCGGGGTGGTAGATGATCTGCCCGTCCCGGTCGACCACGTACAGGTAGGAACCGTCGCGGTAGAAGTGCTGGCCCAGCAGGTGGTCGAGGATGTTTTCCTTCTGCAGGTGGATGGCGCCGCCGATCGCCCCGAGGAAACCGCCCTGCGGGTCGCGGACCGGGCTGACCATCAGGACGATGAAATTGCCGGCCGCGGAGAGATAGGGCTGGCTGATCAGCTGCTGGCGCGAGCGGATCGATGCCTTGACCGCGGCGCTGGCGAGGGTCCGCCCCTGCATCTGCAGCGTTTCCGGCGAGGTCGCCAGTACCTTGCCCGTGTCGTCGAAGATGACGATGGAATTGAAGCTCTTGCTCATCAGGCGCAGCCGCGCCGCTTCCCTGCCGAGCGCCTCCGCATCGTCCATCCGCCCGGCCAGGAGCTGGGCGGTGTATTCCAGCTGCAGCTGGGCCGACTGGATGAAATCGTCGGTGCTCTTGGCGAGCTTGGTCGCATACGCCAGGTTGCCTTCCAGCGTGCTGTCCATCAGTTGCTGGCGCTGCACCTGGTAGCTGGCGTGGAGCGTGTTGGCGAATGGCAGGAAGGCGCCGAGCAGGGCCAGCCCCAGTATCAGTTTGCGCAGGTCTACCGCCATCGTCGCTCCCACTTCGGTGATGGCCGGAGCCACGGCCACCGCGGCCGGCCCGTCGCCATGCGCCATGACCATCGCACGACCGGCACGCGCCCGTACAAACGAAAAGGGCCTGCATTTCTGCAGGCCCTTCGGATTCGTGGTGGCCGGGGAGGGAATCGAACCCCCGACACGGGGATTTTCAATCCCCTGCTCTACCAACTGAGCTACCCGGCCACTTTGTTTTCGCGACGTTCCCGCCGGCGAGGACGCGCATGATACGGATGTCTCCGGGTTTCGGCAAGGGATATCCGAAAGTTTTTTCGGCGCGCCCGCCATCGGCCGTTTCCGCGCATGCATCCCGCCTGTTGCGCCGATTCCGCGGCGCGCCGTCGATGACCTGCGCAGGGCTCCACGGAGGCCGGCAACAAAACCTTTACTTCGCCGCGCGCGGCTTTGCATAGCCTGCGTCCGACCCACGGAGGCCAGACCATGCACCATCGCCTGCTCCTGTCGTTGCCGTTCTCGCTGCTGCTCTCCACCACCGCGCTGGCGGCAGCGCCGGTCGATTCGGTCGAACGCTTCGAGCTGGACCGCTACGCCGGCCAATGGCACGAGATCGCCCACCTGCCGGTGTCGTTCCAGAAGAAGTGCGTGGCGGACATCACCGCCAGCTACCGGCTGCGCGCCGACGGCCGCATCAGCGTGCTCAACCGCTGCCGCACGGCCGACGGCGACATGATCGAGGCCGAGGGCGTCGCCCGTCCGGTCGCGGGGCATCCGGCGCGCCTGCAGGTCCGTTTCGCGCCGGACTGGCTGTCGTGGCTGCCATGGGTGTGGGCCGACTACTGGGTGATCGCGCTGGATCCGGACTACCAGTGGGCGATGGTCGGCGAGCCCGGGTGCAGGTACCTGTGGATACTGTCGCGCACACCGTCGATGGACGACGCCCTGCTCGAACGGCTCAAGCGGCAGGCCGCCGGCATGGGCTACGAACTGGCGCCCCTGAAGGTGATGGCGCCGACAAGGTAATGCTGGCCGCTGGCCGGCAACCCGGCAAACACGCCTCCTCGCATTACCCAACAGCCATCGGCGCCACGTTCATCCGGCAGGCTTGCGCCGGTAGTCCAGCGGCGGCGCGTCGCGTTGCAGCAATGGCGCGTAGCGGAACGCCGCGCCGCGCCGCTGCTCGAATTCGTCCCGTGCCCTGCGCACGGTGTCCGGCGACTGGAACAGCCGCACCGCGGCCAGCGCCAGCGCCCTGGAGGCGTTCAACGCGCCCTTGGCGCCGATCGTGGCGCCGGACGCGGCCACCGCCTGCCAGCTGTGCGCCGGCGTGCCAGGCACCCAGGTGGCGGTGCCCAGGCCGGCGGTCGGCACGTTCCAGCTGACGTCGCCGACGTCGGTGGAGGCGCTGCCGGCCTCGTCGGCACGGTACGGCTGCAACCGCATCGCCACGTCCAGCGGCGGGCGCCGCTCCAGGCTCTGCTGCAGCGTTTCGGCGAAGGCCTGCTCCTTCGCGTCGTAGCGCACGCCGCCCACCTGTTCGAGCGCCGCCTGCATCACCTGCCCCAGCGCGTCGTTGGGCAGCAGCGAGAACACGCCGCCGGTCTGCTCGAACTCGACCGTGGTGCCGGTGCCCATCGCCGCGCCCTCGGCGGCCTTGCGCAGGCGCCCGAACACGTCGCGCACCACCGCCGGATCGACGTGGCGCACGTAGTAGTAGGCCTCGGCGAAATCCGGCACCACGTTGGGCGCGCTGCCGCCGTTGCTGATCACGTAGTGGATGCGCGTGCCGTCGGGCACGTGTTCGCGCATCAGGTTGGCCATGTGGTTGAACGCTTCCACTGCGTCGAGCGCGGAGCGGCCGCGGTCCGGCGCGATGGCCGCGTGCGCGGCGATGCCATGGAAGCGGAACTTGCCGCTGATGTTGGCCAGGCTGGTGCCCTGCGCGGCCGAGTTCTCCGCGGCCGGATGCCAGTGCAGCACCACGTCCACGTCGTCGAACAGCCCCGCCCGGGTCATGTAGACCTTGCCCGAGCCGCCCTCCTCGGCAGGCGTGCCGTACAGGCGCACCTCGCCCGGGGTGCCGCTGTCCTTGAGCCACTGCGCGACGGCTCGGGCGGCGCCGACCGATGCCGCACCGAACAGGTTGTGGCCGCAGGCCTGTCCCGCGTCCTGCCCGGCGATCGGCGCGCGCACCGGCTCGGCCGCCTGCGCCATGCCGGGCAGCGCGTCCATCTCGGCCAGCAGCGCGATCACCGGGCCGCTGCCGCGAGTGCCGTAGGACGCGACGAACGCGGTCGGCATGCCGGCCACGCCGGCCTCGATGCGGAAGCCGGCCTGGCGCAGCTCCTGCTGCAGCAGCCGCGAGGAGCGCTCTTCCAGGTAGCCCAGCTCCGGCTGCTGCCACAGCAGCCGGCCGACCTGCGCCTGGCGCGCGGCGTAAGCGGCGAGGTGGGCGAGCACATCGCCCTCGCCCGCTGCGGCGGTGCCGGCAAGCGTCGCCAGCAGCAGCGCGCTGGCAAGCAGTCCCTGTTTCATCGCCTGTCTCCGCTTCATCTGATGGAACTTTCCAGAAAATCCCCGAGCCAAGCAAAGCTCCTGTGCCGCCCGGATGCCGCAACGATCTCTGCAGGCGCCACTCCCGTCGTGACCGGGCTTCCCGGGCATGGCTCTGTCGCGACTGACGTCGCTCCTACAAGGCGATGGCGCTTTCCAGAGCGACGTCGCGCGTGGGCACAACCGCAGTCTGCCGCTCTCAGTAGAAGACGACGTTGTCGATCTCGAACCACACCTTGTCGCCGGCTGCGCCGCCGGCGGAAAACACCAGCTGCTGCACGTCGTCGCCCTTCCATTCGGGCACCGGCCCCTTGGCGCGGTACGGCGGCTGTCCCCGCAGTGCCGAGAACGGAATCTCCACCGTGCGCCACTGCGCCCCGGCGTCGACCGGCGCGACGAAACGCCTGTCGCCCAGCGCCCTGGCCTCCAGGCGCAACGCCGGCACACCGCCGCGCACGTCGAAGCGGATGCCGCGGTAGCCGCGCAGGTCCACCGGCGCGACCGAGCCGCGGCTCAGCGGCAGGATCGCGGCGGCATAGGCGTTCGGCTTGGTGGACAGCCGGGCCTGCACCGACAGCGCGTTGCCGCCGGTCTCGCGGGCGACGGTTTCGCTCACCTGCACGGTGCGGTCGTTGCCGCCGTCGGCTTCGTCGATGCGCAGCGTATCCAGCGCGGTGCGCCCGTCGCCGCGCTCGAAGTCGTCGACCAGCGCCGCCACCGGCCGCGCCGGCCGCGCCAGCGCGCGGTTGCCGGCCGGCAGCACCGCGCCCTTGCCGTACACCTGGCGTCCGGCGACGTAGACCCGCTGGACATTGCGGATGTCGGCGATGCGCTCCCACGGCCGCCCCTGCACCAGCAGAAGGTCGGCGCGCTTGCCGACCTCGAGCGTGCCGCGGTCGTCCACGCCCAGCGCCCTGGCGCTGTTGGCGGTGCCGGCGACCAGCGCCTGCGCCGGCGTCAGCCCGGCGTCGACCAGCAGTTCGAACTCGCGCTGGGTCGATGCGCCGTGCGGCGTACCGGTCATGCCCGCATCGGTGCCGACCACCACCGGGATGCCGGCGTCGTGCAGCACCTTCGCGTTGTGCAGGGCGTTGGCGAAGTTGCGCTCGCGCTGCTGCCGCACCTCCGGGCGCGCGCCATCCCTGCCGCTGCCGTCCACGCGCTCGGGCAGGTAGACCGCCAGCGACGGCGCATAGGCGGTGCCGTGCTCGCGCATCAGCCGCACCAGTTCGTCGTCCACCGGAACGTCCTGCACGCTGTGCGCGATCACGTCCACGCCGGCGCGCGCGGCGACCTTGCCGCGCTTGACCATCACCGTGTGGGTGAACACCTTCAACCCGTGCCTGTGCGCCTCGTCCACCAGCGCGGCCAGGGTTTCCTCGTCCATGCTGCTGTTGTCGGCGGCATTGGAATAGCGCCAGCCATCGGTGAAGGCCTTGATGAAGTCCGGCTTGTAGGCGGCGACCGCGCGCACGCCGGCACGCGCGGCCTCGGGCGAATTCACCCAGCGCGTGGTGTTCTCGTCGCCCCAGTCGGCGCCATGGCCGAGCGGCGTGCTCATGCGCGCGGCGAACTTCACGTCCGGCGCGGCGATGTCCGCCAGCCACGCGCGGCGCGGCGCATAGGCCTCCGGCGGCTCGTGGAAATCGCTGACCGTGGTGACGCCGGCGGCCATGTACAGGTTGGCGATCTGCGGCAGTTCGGCCGGGCGCGCGTTCGGCGTCCAGTGCGTATGCAGGTCGAACAGGCCCGGCAGCAGCGCCTGCCCGTGCGCGTCCACCACGCGCGCGCCCTTCGGCGCGGCGAGCCGCTCGCCCGCGCCGGCGATCGCGGCGATCTTCCCTTCCTCGACCAACACGCTGGCCGGATAGGCCGGGCGCCCGGTGCCGTCGAACACCATCGCACCGCGGATCAGCAGCGGCGCGTCGGCCGCGGCAGCGGCCGCGCCGGCCTGGCCGGCGGACAGCAGCAGCGCGGTCAGCCATGCGAGCGCGCGGGCGCGCCGGTTGTTTCTGTTCATGTCTTCAATCCCGAGTCATTGCGTCATTGCATGGAGCGCGCCGCGTGCGGCGCGCCATCCGGGGTGCGCAGGCGCACCACCTTGCCCTGTTGTTCGACCACCAGCCCCAGGCTCAGGGCGACGCTGCGGGCGAAACCGAGCGGATCGCTGGCCGAATACAGGCCGACGATGCGGCGGCTGCCGACCACCGGGTCGTCGATGACGATGCGGGTGTCGCTGTAGCGCAGGAACTGCGCGGCCGCCACCGAGAGCGTGTCGCCGTTGAAGGACAGCATGCCCTCGCGCCAGGCCAGCTGCTGTTCGAGGTCCTCGTTGGGGACGGCCTCGATGCGGATGCCCTGGCTGCGGTTGGCCAGCGCGCGGTAGTTGGCCAGCAGCCGCGCCGGCGCCACCGCGCCCTGGGTGTCGGTCACGTCGACCACGCCTTCGCGCACGAGGACTTCGACGCCGCCGCTGCGGCGTTCGTTGAGGCTGACCGCGAAGCTGGTGCCCACCGCGGTCACGTCGGTCTCCTGCGCGCGCACCACGAACGGGCGGCCGGGATTCTTGGCCACGTCGAACAGCGCCTCGCCCTGCAGCAGGGTGATGTTGCGGCGCGCGTCGGTGTAACGCACGCGCACCTGCGAATCGGAATCCAGCGTGATCGCCGACCCGTCCTGCAGCGGCACGCGCAGGATCTCGCCCTTGCGCGTGGCGTAGTACTCGGCGCCCTCGTCCTGCCGGTGCACGCCGATCGCCATCAGGCCGATCATCGCGGCCAGGCCGACCGCCCAGCGCAGCGCCCGCCGCGAGCGCCCGAAGCGCGGGTGCGACGCGGGCGCTGCCGGCGCCCCTGCCGAC
>JAEWOJ010000171.1 GCA_023399815.1 Pseudomonadota bacterium
CGCCACGGCCGCCGCCCGGCTGCCCGGCACGGCGCTGGCCCTGCGGATTGTCGCGGTGGCCGCCCGGACGGCCGGCGCCGTTGCCGCGCCGCGGCGGACGCTCGCCGCCCGGCTGCTCGGCCTTGCCCGGCGCGCTGTTGCCCCAGCGGATCGGCGTCTGCGGCTCGAAGCCGGCGACGTCGCGGATGTCCATGTCGCGGTCGAGCAGGCGCACGATCTGGCGCAGGTACTTGGCGTCCTCCTGCGCGACCAGCGAGACCGCCTGGCCGCTGGCGCCGTTGCGGCCGGTGCGGCCGATGCGGTGCACGTAGTCCTCGGCGACCATCGGCAGGTCGAAGTTGATGACCTTGGGCAGCTCGTTGATGTCGATGCCGCGCGCGGCGATGTCGGTGGCCACCAGCACGGTGACGCGGCCGGCCTTGAAGTCGCCCAGCGCGCGCAGGCGCTGGCTCTGGCTCTTGTTGCCGTGGATCGCTGCGGTCTTGATGCCGGACTTGTCCAGGAACGTGGCCAGCTTGTCGCTGCCGTGCTTGGTCTTGGCGAACACCAGGGTCTGCTCGCGCGAGTCCTGCGCCAGCAGGTGCAGCAGCAGTTCGCGCTTGCGCCCGGCATCGACCGGGTGCACGCGGTGGGCGATGGTCTCGGCCACGGTGTTGCGCGGGGTCACCATCACCTCGCGCGGGTTGCGCATGAACTCCAGCGCCAGCTGCTTGATCGGGTCGGCGAAGGTGGCCGAGAACAGCAGGGTCTGCCGGTTCTGCTTCGGCAGCTTGGCCAGGATGCGCTTGATCGAGGGCAGGAAGCCCATGTCGAGCATGCGGTCGGCCTCGTCCAGGATCAGCACCTCGATGCCGGACAGGTCGACGCTGCGGCGCTCCAGGTGGTCGATCAGGCGGCCCGGGCAGGCCACCAGCAGGTCCACGCCGCGGCGCAGGATGTCCAGCTGGTTGCCCATGCCGACGCCGCCGTAGATGCAGGTGCTGGGGATGCGCAGGTACTTGCTGTAGCCGCGCAGGCTGTCATGCACCTGGGTGGCCAGTTCGCGGGTGGGGGTGAGGATCAGCGCGCGCGGCCGGCGCGGGCCGCTGCGCACTTCCTGCGCCGAGGTGGCCAGGTGCTGCAGCAGCGGCAGGCCGAACGCGGCGGTCTTGCCGGTACCGGTCTGCGCGCCGGCCAGCAGGTCGTGGCCTTCCAGCACCAGCGGGATGGCCTGCTGCTGGATCGGGGTGGGGGTTTCGTAGCCCTGCTCGGCGAGCGCGCGCAGCAGGAAGGGCGCAAGGCCCAGATCTTCGAACGACATGGAATCTCCGCAAGATGGGGACGCGCCGGCCCGGATGGACCTGCGCTACCGGTCGAGGCGACCGGTCGGCTCGGAGCGTTCCCGTAAAACCGCGCTGCGAGATCGTGGGTGCGACCAGCGCAAGGCGCGCTGGCCGGAATGCGTGACGAAAGGCGTCGGAATGGGGGCGGGCGGGCGGAACGGGCAGCGAGGCCGGCGATCCTGCGCCGCCGGCGGTCCCGGAAGGGAAACGGACGGCCGCTGGCAGACCGCGATAGTCTAAGTGATGTTCGAGAACGGCACAAAAACCCCCGTTCAGGATAGGGCATGTCCCGGCGACGCCCGGCGGGGAGGGCCCGCCGGCCACGCCGGGGACAGGCAGTACCATGCGCCGGGGCACCGTTCGCCGTTTCCCCACGCTGCCGGCGCACCGGCGTTCCTTCCGTGGCGCTGGCCGTGACGGGACTATTCGTTACAATCGAAACTTGTTTTCCGACCCAGAACTGGACGCTCCGATGAAGCTTGGTTCCCTGAAGGAAGGTGGCCGCGACGGCACCCTGATCGTGGTCTCGCGCGACCTGACCCGCGCCGTGCGTGCCACGGGCATCGCCGCCACCCTGCAGCAGGCGCTGGAGGACTGGTCCAACGTCGCGCCGCGCCTGAACGCGCTGTCCGAGTCGCTCAACCATGGCGACGCCGACGGCGTGTTCGATCTGGACGTGCAGGCCCTGGCCGCGCCGCTGCCGCGCGCCTACGAGTTCGTCGACGGCAGCGCCTACCTGCCGCACGTGGCGCGCGTGCGCAAGGCGCGCGGTGCCGAGGTGCCGGAAACCTTCTACACCGATCCGCTGATGTACCAGGCCACCAGCGCCGGCTTCTACGGCCCGCGCGATGCGGTCAAGGTGGTCAGCGAGGACTACGGCATCGACCTGGAAGCCGAGATCGTGGTGATCACCGACGACGTGCCGATGGCGGTGACGCCGGAGCAGGCCGCCGGCCACATCCAGCTGGTCGGCCTGGTCAACGACGTCAGCCTGCGCAACCTGATCCCGCCGGAACTGGCCAAGGGCTTCGGCTTCCTGCAGTCCAAGCCGCGCTCGGCGCTGAGCCCGGTGTTCGTGACTCCCGACGAGCTGGGCGATGCCTGGCAGGGCTGCAAGGTGCACCTGCCGCTGGTCACCCACATCAACGGCCAGTGGTTCGGCGCGCCGGAGGCCGGCGTCGACATGCAGTTCGACTTCGCCCAGCTGGTCGCGCACGCGGCCAGGACCCGGCCGCTGTCGGCCGGCACCATCGTCGGCTCGGGCACCATCGCCAACGAGGACACCGCGCTGGGCGCCTCCTGCTTCGCCGAGCGCCGCACCGTGGAAACGCTGCGCGACGGCAAGCCGTCCACCCCGTTCATGAGCTTCGGCGACGTGGTGCGCATCGAGATGTTCGACCGCGACGACAACAGCATCTTCGGCGCCATCGAGCAGCGCATCGAGCAGGCCCAGCGACCCTGAGGCGCTCCGCGCGCGCCGGTCATGGCGCGGCCTGTCGCTCGATACGCTGTTC
>JAEWOJ010000162.1 GCA_023399815.1 Pseudomonadota bacterium
CGTCAAGGACGCGGTGAAGAAGCCGATCTCGGACAGCACCATCTATCCGGCCGCGCTGCGCTCGGCCGAGCGTGAGGCCAAGCGCCTGGCCGAAGAAGCCGCCGCCGCTGCCGCCGCCGAGGAAGAAGCCGCGCGTCAGGCTGCGCTCGAGGCGGAAGCCGCTGCGCAGGAAGCCGCTCTGGCCGAGGCCGAGGCGTCGATCGCCGCGGACAAGGAAGCCGGTGCAGACCAGACCGACGGCGATGCCGCCGCCGCGCCGGAAGGGGAAAAAGAATGAAACTCGATGTGATTTCGCTTTCCTCGGGCAAGGCCGGGGACATCGATCTGGCCGACGACATCTTCGGGCTGGAACCGCGTGCGGACATCCTGCACCGCGTGGTCCGCTGGCAGCGCGCCAAGGCGCAGGCCGGCACCCACTCGGTTCTGGGCAAGTCCGAGGTCAGCTATTCGACCAAGAAGATCTATCGCCAGAAGGGCACCGGCGGCGCCCGCCACGGTTCGCGCAAGGCGCCGATCTTCCGCAAGGGCGGCGTCTACAAGGGTCCGACCCCGCGCAGCCACGCCTTCGATCTGCCCAAGAAGGTCCGCGCGCTCGGCCTGAAACATGCGCTGTCGGCGAAAGCCAATGCGGGTGAACTGGTCGTGATCGAGGATCTGAACCTCGCCGACGCCAAAACCGCGGCCGTTGCAAAAGCGGTCAAGGAAAATGGCTGGAAGCGGGTGCTGGTCATCGACGGCGCCGAGGTGAACGAAGGCTTCGCCCGTGCCGCGCGCAACCTCGAAGGCGTCGACGTGCTGCCTTCGATGGGTGCCAATGTCTATGACATCCTCAAGCGTGACACGCTGGTGCTTACGCGGGCGGGTGTCGAAGCTCTGGAGGCTCGTTTGAAATGAGCGCGAAAGCCGAACATTACGACGTGATCCGTAAGCCGATCATCACCGAAAAGGCGACGCTGGCTTCCGAAGCCAACGCCTTCGTCTTCGAGGTCGCCATCGACGCCAACAAGCCGCAGATCAAGGATGCTGTGGAAAACCTGTTCGGTGTCAAGGTCAAGGCGGTGAACACCACCGTGACCAAGGGCAAGGTCAAGCGTTTCCGTGGCCGTCCGGGCGTCCGCAGCGATGTCAAGAAGGCTTACGTTACGCTGGAAGAAGGCAATACGATCGACGTGTCCACCGGACTCTGATCGTCATGCCGCAGGATTGCGGCCTCCGCCGGGGGCGGGGGCCGCGCGAGTTTTTGAAGAAACAAAGCAACGGAAGACAGAAAGATGGCACTCAAGTCGTATAAACCGACGACGCCTGGCCAGCGCGGGCTGGTTCTGATCGACCGTTCGGAGCTTTGGAAAGGCCGTCCCGTCAAGACCCTCACCGAGGGGCTGAGCAAGAAGGGCGGCCGGAACAATACCGGACGGATCACCATGCGCCGCAAGGGCGGCGGGGCAAAGCGGCTGTATCGCATCGTCGATTTCAGGCGCAACAAGTTCGATGTCGCCGCGACGGTCGAGCGGATCGAATACGATCCCAACCGCACCGCCTTCATCGCGCTGATCAAATATGACGATGGCGAGCAGGCCTATATCCTGGCCCCGCAGCGTCTGGCCGTGGGCGACAAGGTGATCGCCGGCGCGCGCGTCGATGTGAAGCCGGGCAATGCGATGCCGTTTTCGGGCATGCCGATCGGGACCATCGTCCACAACGTGGAACTGAAGCCCGGCAAGGGCGGCCAGATCGCGCGTTCGGCGGGCACCTATGCCCAGTTCGTGGGCCGCGACGGCGGTTATGCGCAGATCCGCCTGTCCTCGGGCGAATTGCGTCTGGTCCGTCAGGAATGCATGGCGACCATGGGCGCCGTGTCGAATGCCGACCATTCGAACCAGAACCTCGGCAAGGCCGGCCGCAACCGCCACAAGGGCATCCGTCCCAGCGTCCGCGGCGTCGCCATGAACCCGATCGACCACCCGCATGGCGGTGGCGAGGGCCGGACCTCGGGCGGCCGTACGCCGGTCACACCCTGGGGCAAGGACACCAAGGGCAAACGGACCCGCAGCAACAAATCGACCGACAAGTATATCCTGCGGTCGCGTCACGCGAAGAAGAAGGGGCGTTAAGCTATGGCACGTTCTGTTTGGAAGGGCCCCTTTGTTGACGCCTATGTGCTCAAGAAAGCGGAAAAGGCCCGTGAATCCGGGAAATCGGATGTCATCAAGATCTGGTCGCGCCGCTCGACCATTCTGCCGCAATTCGTCGGCCTGACCTTCGGCGTCTATAACGGGCACAAGCATATCCCCGTGAACGTCACCGAAGAGATGATCGGCCAGAAATTCGGTGAATATTCGCCGACCCGGACCTATTACGGTCACGCGGCCGACAAGAAAGCGAAAAGGAAGTAAGCCATGGGTAAGGAAAAGAATCCGCGCCGCGTGGCGGATAACGAGGCGATGGCGAAGACGCGCATGCTGCGCACCTCGCCGCAGAAGCTGAACGTTGTCGCTGGCCTGATCCGTGGCAAGAAGGTCGAGAAGGCTCTGGCCGACCTGACCTTCTCGAAGCGCCGGGTCGCGGGCGATGTGAAGAAATGCCTGCAATCGGCCATCGCCAATGCCGAGAACAACCATAACCTCGACGTCGACAACCTCGTGGTTGCCGAAGCCTGGGTCGGCAAGAACCTGGTGATGAAGCGCGGCCGTCCGCGGGCGCGTGGCCGTTACGGCCGCATCATGAAGCCGTTCTCGGAAATCACCATCAAGC
>JAEWOJ010000215.1 GCA_023399815.1 Pseudomonadota bacterium
GGGGTTTTCCCGGCAAGGCCCCGTCGCGACTCGCGTCGCTCCTGCACGGTTGCCGAAGGGGGAACGGCCTACTCCGCCAGTTCCACCACGTCGAAGGCTTCGCCATGCTGCGGGTGCGCCTGCCACATCTGCCGCAGGCTCAGGCCGCGGACCGGGTCGACGAAATCCGGGGCGATGTCGGCCAGCGGCTTGAGCACGAAGGCGTGCTTCAGCTCGGGCCGGGGAATGCGCAGGTGGCCGGGGCCTTCCACCACGAGGTCGCCGTAGTACACCACGTCGATGTCCAGGGTGCGGTCGGCAAAGCGCGGGCCGCTGCGGTCGCGCCCGTGCGCGTCCTCGACCGCGTGCAGCCAGTCGTCCAGCTCCGCCAGCGGCAGTTCGGTGTCCAGCAGCACCGCATTGTTGAGGAAATCCGGGCCGTCGAAGCCCACCGCCGGCGTGCGGTAGGCCGGGGAAACGGCGATCGCGCCGAACCGCTCGCGCAGCACCCGCACCGCCGCCTGCAGATGGTGTCGCGGGCGCAGGTTGCTGCCCAGGCTCAGTAGCACGGTCGTCATCGGGTTCGGCTCTGGCGGCGAGCGCCATGCGGCGGAAGCGGGACGCACATGATAGGGCCTTGGGGCGAGGAACGAGTGGAGAGCAACCAGGGACGAGAAAGAGCGAAAGCAAGAGCGTGAGCGCAGGCTGTTGTCGTTGCTCTTACTCGTTCCTGGTTACTGGTTCCTGTTCACTGGTTCCTGGCTTCAAGCCGCACCCAGCGCCTCCGCCACCGCGCGGAACACGCGCTGCATTTCCAGCGGGTGCGGCAGCACGTGCACGCGGATGCCCGAGGGCGCCAGGCCGTCGGCGAAGGCGGCGTTGCCGTCCTCCTCCAGCACGATGGCCGGGCCGCGGTAGCCCATGGCCTGCATCTCCGACAGCAGCTGCCCCGCCGACAGCAGCGGGATGCCGCTGTCGACCAGCACCACCTCCGGCATGCCGGCCTCCTGCAGGTGGCGCATCGCCGCCGCGCCATCGGCCGCCAGCCGCAGCCGGTAGCCCTGGCTGGCCAGCGCATTGCCCAGCAGCGACAGGCGCGTGGCCTCGTCGTCCACCACCAGGATCTGCTGGCCGCGGCCGGCCGGCACCGCCGGCGCGACGCCACCCTCCTTCTCCGCCTCGGTGGCGTGCAGCGGCAGCAGCAGGTCGAAGCGGGTGCCCTCGCCCGGCCGGCTCCATACCGAGATCGCGCCGTCCAGGCTTTCCACGATGCGTTTGCACGACACCAGGCCCAGGCCGGTGCCGCTGGCCTTGGTGGTGAAGAACGGACTGAACAGCCGTTCCACGGTGGCCTCGTCCATGCCGGTGCCGTCGTCCTGCACGCGGATGCGCAGGCGCTCGCCCTCGCCGGTCGCCACGCGCTCGGCCAGCAGGAGCAGGCGCCCGCCCTCGGGCATGGCCTGGATCGCGTTGAGCGCGAGGTTGAGCAGCACCTGCTGCAGTTCGGTGTAGTTGCCCTCCACCGCCATGCGCTCGTCGCGGACGTCCAGCTGCAGCTCGACGTTGCCCGGCAGGCTGCTCTTGAGCAGCATCCCCACCGCTTGGAACAGGCGCTGCAGGACGATGCGCTCGCTGGGCAGGCGCGAGCCGCGCACGAAGGACAGCATCGACTCGACCATCTCGTGGCCGCGCCGCCCGCACTCGGCGATCACGTCGGCCAGCCGCACCACCTTCGGGTCGTCGCTGCGGTCGCGGATCAGGTCCGGGACGATCAGCAGCGGCTGCAGGATGTTGCGCAGGTCGTGGCTCAGGCCGGCGGCCAGCAGCGCCAGGCTCTCCAGCCGCTGCGCACGCATCAGCTCGTCCTCGACCCGCAGCCGCTCCATCTCGCGCCGCGCCTCGCGGATGGCGCGCGCCACCGCCGAGGGCAGGCGCGCCGGCTGGTGCTTGATGATGTAGTCGTTGGCGCCCTCGCGCAGCGCCTGCACCGCGGTTTCCTCGCCCATCGTCCCGGAGACGAAGATGAAGGGCACCTGCGGGTGGGTCTCGCGCAGGATGCGCAGCGCCTGGTAGCCGGAGAAGCCCGGCATGCTCAGGTCCGACAGCACGATGTCCGGCGTCCACCGCGCCAGCAGCGCGCACATCTCCGCCTCGCTGTCGACCCGCTCGAAGCTGCCCTCCAGGCCGGCCTCGAGCATCTGGTCGCACAGCAGTTCCGCATCCTCGGCCGAGTCCTCGACCAGAAGGATGCGTACCGGTCCCAACGGTGTCCCTTTGTTGGGCATGGCGCCTTACTCCAGTTCCGGTGCCTGGTTGATGACCGCCCAGAAGGTGCCGAGCGTCTTGACCGCGTTGAAGAACTGGTCGATGTCCACCGGCTTGACCACGTAGGCGTTCACGCCCAGGTCCCAGCTGCGCGCCAGGTCGCTCTCCTCGCGCGAGGACGACAGGATCACCACCGGCAGGCGCTTGAGTTCCTCCTCGGCGCGGATGCGCTGCAGCACTTCCAGGCCGTCCATGCGCGGCATCTTGATGTCCAGCAGCAACACCGCCGGCAGCGCTTCCTCGCGCCCGGCATACGCACCGCGACGCATCAGGAAATCCAGCGCTTCCACGCCGTCCTCGACGTGCACGATGGGGTTGGCCAGGCGCGCGTCGCGCAGCGCGTCGATCGCCATCTCGGCGTCGGCAAGGCTGTCTTCGGCGATGAGGATGGTACGGAGCGGATTCATGCAGGAACCTCAGCTGTGCGCCTCGGGCGCAGGGGGGGGGAGGATGAAGTGGAAGGTGGCGCCCTTGTCGACCTGCGCCTCGGCCCAGATGCGGCCGCCATGGCGGGTGAGCACGCGGCGCACGCTGGCCAGGCCGATGCCGGTGCCCGGGTAGTCGCTGGCCTTGTGCAGCCGCTGGAACACGCCGAACAGCTTGCCGGCGTACTGCATGTCGAAACCGGTGCCGTTGTCGCGCACGGTGAACTGGTGGCTGCCGTCGGGCAGCTGCCGCGCGGAGACGTCGATGACCGCATGCTCGCGGCCGGCGGTGTACTTGACCGCGTTGCCGAGCAGGTTCAGCCACACCTGCCGCATCATGTTCTCGTCGGCCACCAGCACCGGCAGCGGCTCGATGTTCCAGGTGACGTCGCGCACCCTGCCCTCGGGCCCGGCCTCGGCGTGCAGGTTGGAATCCAGCAGCGCGCGCGTGTCGGCGACCAGCGACTGCATGTCCACCGCCTGCATGCGCATCGCGCCGCGGCCAAGGCGGGAATAGACCAGCAGGTCGTCGATCAGCGCGGCCATGCGCCGCGCCGAGTCGCCGATCACCTGCAGGTAGTGGCGGGATTTCTCGTCCGCGCCCTCGCCCAGGTGCCGCGCCAGCTTGTCGGAGAAGCCGGCCACGTGGCGCAGCGGCGCGCGCAAGTCGTGCGAGACTGAATAGCTGAACGCCTCCAGCTCGCGGTTCACCTCGGCCATCTGCTCGACCTTGCCTTCCAGCTGCCGGTTCAGCTCCTCCACGCGCAGCTGCACGGCGCGCTGCAGGGTGACGTCGCTGACCGTCATCAGCACCACTTCGTCCTCGGTATCCGGCAGCGGCATGCGCCGGGCGTTGATCAGCATGATGCGGACCATGCCGTCGCCGCCGCGCTGCTCGTGCTCGTAGTCCCACAGTTCGCGGCCGCGCAGCAGCACGTCGGCCAGGCGCTGGCGGACGATGGAATCGTCCCAGGCGCCGTCGCCGATGGACTCCAGCAATTGGCCGTTGACGTCGGCGGCGTCGACGCCGTAGAGCTCGGTGAACGCGGTGTTGTGCAGCACGACGCGCTGCTCGCCGTCGAGCAGCACGATCGGCTCGCGCACGGTCTGCAGTACCGCGGTGGCGCGGGCGCTGGCCTGCAGCATGCGCCGCTCGGCGCGCGTGCGGCGGCCGACCTGGCGCCGCAGCAGCCACAGCACCAGGCCGAGCAGCAGCAACTGCGCCGCCAGCGTGCTCCAGGTCACGGTCGTCGACAGGCGCTGCTGCTGGCGCGCGGCGGCGATCCGCCGGGTCAGCAGTTCGTCCTCGTGCTTCTGCAGCGCCAGGGCGGTTTCGCTGATCGGGTAGTTGAACGTCATCTCCTCGATCAGCTCGCGCTGGCGCGTCGGATCGGTGCTGGCGGCGATTTCCTTGGCCAGCGCCATGCGCTGCTCCAGCACCGAGGACATGCGCCCGATCCGCAGCAGCTGCTCGGGACTGTCGCTGACCAGCCGGGACAGTTCGTCGAGCGTGCGGTTGACGTGGTCGGCGCGCTGCAGGCGCAGGTGCAGCGCATCCGATTGCACGCCCTTGGACAGGGTCAGCGCGGCCGACTCCACGTCGCGGATATCGGCCTGCAGGATGTACAGCCGTGCGCTCACCGCCTGGGTATGCGCCACCCAGTTGGCGGCGTTGACGCTCTCGCGCGAGAGCTGCAGCAGCATCAGCGAGGGCACCAGGACGATCAGCAGCGCGGCCAATCCCAGGCCGGCGAACCGCCAGCGGTCCCATCCCTCGTCGGTGAATCGATAGACCATCCTCATTCCTTGCCTGGAGCCGGCGCCCCGGACGCGGGAGCCAGCCATGCGCATGCGGAGCGGGCCGCAAGCATTGCATGATTCGCCGCCGGAGTGAACGCGATGCGCGCGCCACCGGCGAGGTCACGGAGGCGGCGCAATCCCACCGATCTTCAGCGCCTTCGCGTCCACGCTGCGCACGCCCCTGACCTGGGCCGCCAGCTCCACCACCCGGTCGTGCGTGAGCCGGTTGTCGACCGCGCCTTCCAGCACGACGACGCCTTCGAGCGTGGTCACGTGTACGTCGGCATTGCCGTCGCGCCGCAGCGGCACCAGCGCGGCGCGGACGCGGGTGGTGATCCAGGCATCGCTCGCCTGCCCCGGTACCGCGGGTTCCACCGTCTCCGCCGGCGCGGGCACGTCCTGCGCCTGCAGCGGCGACGCCGCCAGCAGGCAGAGCAGCCAGCCACCGCCCATTGCCGGCATGGCCAACCGCCAGCCCGTCTTCATCGCCCGGTTCCTCCGGCAGCGTTCATTCGCCATCGTTGGCCGCCTTCACCGCATGCCCGCCGAAGCCGCCGCGCATCTGCGCCAGCATCCGGTCGGCGAAGGAATTGGTTTCGCGCGAGCGCAGGCGTTCGAGCAGCGAGAGCGTGATCACCGGCGCCGCGACGTCCAGTTCGATCGCCTCGCCGACCGCCCAGCGTCCCTCGCCCGAATCCTGCACGTAGGGCGCGATGCCCTCCAGCCGCGGGTTGCGCCGCAGCGCGTCGGCGCCGAGGTCGAGCAGCCAGGAGCGCACCACGCTGCCGTGGCGCCACACCTCGGCCACCTGCGCCAGGTCCAGCGCGAATTCCTGCTTCTTCTCCATCAGGGCGAAGCCTTCGGCGTAGGCCTGCATCATTCCGTACTCGATGCCGTTGTGGACCATCTTGCAGAAGTGCCCGGCGCCGACCGGCCCCACGTGCGCCCAGCCGCGGTCCGCCGCCGGCGCGAGCGCTTCCAGCGCCGGCCGCAGCCGCGCCAGCGCCGCGTCCTCGCCGCCCAGCATCAGGCAATAGCCCTCGCGCAGGCCCCAGACGCCGCCGCTGGTGCCGCAGTCGACGAACCCCACCTGCGCCTGTCCGCAACGCTGTGCGTGCCGCTGCGAATCCCGGTACCAGGAATTGCCGCCGTCCACGACCAGGTCGCCGGGCGACAGCAACGGCAGCAGCTGCTCCAGCAGCGGATCGACCACCGCGGCCGGCACCATCAGCCACACCGCGCGCGGCATCGGCAGGGCCTGCACCAGCGCCTGCAGCGTGTCGGCCGTGGCGACGCCGGCGGCGGCCAGCCGCTCGCGCGCTTCCTGCCCCGGGTCGAAGCCGGTCACGGCGATGCCGCCGCGATGCAGGCGCTGCGCCATGTTGGCGCCCATGCGCCCCAGCCCGATCATGCCCAGTTCCATGTTCCACCTCGTTCGTCGATGAATGTGGTTGCCGCCGTGCAGTCGCGCAGCTGCGCCTGCAGCCAGCGCCTGAACAGCGTCGTGTGCAGATTGTGCAGGGCCAGGTCGATGCCGTACGGCGTGCGCGGATTGCGGTCGAGCAGGCGCGCGATGTGATAGCCCAGCGGGCGGATGCCGCGGGGATGCACGTAGAGCATCAGGCCGCGGTAGACCGGGTCGGCGAGCAGCGCGTCCATCCGCGCCAGCAGCGGACGCTGCGCCTCGGGCACGGCGTCGCGCAACGCCGGGGCGCGCTCGTACAGCAGCCGCTCGAAATACCGCCCGCCGGTGCCGGGCATCTGCCGCGACAGTTCCCACAGGCGCCGGTTGAGATCGTCGTAATGGGCGAAGCCGCCGTGCCGCGCGAGCGCCTCGGCGGCTTCCGCGCTCACGTCGGTGATGACGAAGTTCTCGGCCTGGTTGTTGATGTCGTCCAGGTGACGCTTGTCGAACACGTGGGCGATGAAGCCGGGCACGCCCATGAAGGCCTGCCGCCCCAGGCGCGAGGTGCGCGCCGCCTTGCCGTCGGCGAAGAACTCGCCGGCGTTCGCGCCGAGCAGGATGCTGGGCGTGTCGTGCAGGGTGAGGAAGGTGCCGATCGACAGTTCGCCCGCGGCGAACTCGCGGTCGAAGCCGGCATCGCCGTACAGCTCGCGCTGCGTGGCCAGCTGCGCGACCTGCCGGCCGACGCCGCATTCGGAGCGCACGCGGCCGCTGTAGAACGCCTCGATCGCGGCGGCGTTGGAAGCGGCCGGCGCATAGCCGCGGCCGAAGCTGCGGAAGCGCTGCCAGCCCTGCGCCCGCGCGCCGCGCGGGCCGAACCCGATCCAGCCCAGTTGCAGCGCGGAGAAGCGGTAGCCGGGATTGCCCTGCAGGCGAGCGGCGGCGCGGCGGGTGGCATCGCCGAGCCGGATCGCATACGCGCACAGCGTCGCCGGGTCGTCGAGCAGGCCCTGGTAGAAGCGCTCGCGCTGCGCATCGTCGTAGGCGCGCGGCACCCGCGCCTGCAGGTCGCCGTGCCGCCACGCGTCGTCCAGCGAGGCGCGGCGGCAGGGTTCGCCGCCCTGCACCGCCGGCTCGGCGGCGTCGGTTTCCCGTACCTGCCAACCGAGCCGTTGCAGCAGCGGCAGCACGCAGGAGGCGCCGTTCGCGGCCGGTGCCGGCGCCGACAGGCCCAGCAACGCCAGCGCGCATCCCGTCAGCCAGGCCGGGACACGGGAAGCCCGCGTCACCGCGCGACGTCTCCGGGAGCCGCCGCCACCGGGGCCAGGTACTGCTGCAGGCGCTCGAAGAAATGCCGGTAGAACACCGCGTCCTGCACCGTGCTGCTGGCCACGCGTACCAGCGAATCGTCCTTGCCGCCGAACGGCAGCGACACCGAGCCCAGCGCGCCGACGCCGACGCTGGCCGAGGTCGGCGACTTCTTCAGCGCATAGCGGTCCTGCACCGCGCTGGCGAACACCTGCGCGCCGCCGGTGCCGCGCGGGGCGCAGGACACGCGCAGCACCAGCTGTTCGTGCAGCTCTTCCTTCGGCTGGAAATTCTTGTTGGCCTCGACGCTGTCCGCGCCGGCGCGGCTGATCGCATAGCCCTGTCCCAGCAGTGCGCGGCGCGCGGCCTCGCAGGCCTGCGCAGGCGTGGCATCGACGTCGCGCGTGTAGGTGTCGCCGGAATCGAACGACTCGCGCACCAGCGTGCTGTCGGCGGCGCGGCCGCCGCAGCCAGCCAGGACGACGCAGGCCAGGGCCGGCACTACACGGGGAACATGCCTGTGCATGGCACCTCCACACTCGGAAGGCCCTCAGCATAACGCCGCCAGCGTGGAGGCACGCTGACGGCGCATGTACGGCGGAAACGCTGTGCCTGCGGCGCTCAGTCGGCCCAACGGCCGGGGCCGGTGGACTGCGGCAGCACCTGCGCCGACAGCGGGCGGTCCTTCTCCAGCAGGTTCACCGCGTCGGACAGGATCGAGGCCGATTCCTTCAGCAGCGGATCGGGACGCTTCTCGGCGGCCTTCTCGCGCGCGGCGTCCTTGACGATGTCGCGCTCGTTGCCGGTCAGGCCGTCGTCGCTGCCGTCGTCGGCCAGCGGGTCCAGCGGCAGGCCCAGCTGCCTGCGGATCTCCTGGCGCTGCTTGCGCTGGGCGTCCTGCCTGTCGCGCTCGGCGCGGCGCTCGGCCTCGTTGAGCGAGATGTACTTCTTCGCCGCCTCGGCGCGGAACTGGTCCACGTCCTCCTGCCACCACTGGAACTCGCGGTCGCTGCGGATGCGATCGGCGTGGCGCGATTCCAGGCGCGGCAGGATCGGCGCGAAATTGCCGTACTGGGTGTGCGGCACCGAGGCGATGCGGGTCCACGGCAGCGCGTTGTCGTAGGTGCTCTCGCCGAACTCGCTGGCGTCCACGCTGGCCGGGAAGGCCAGGTCCGGCACCACGCCCTTGTGCTGGGTGGAGGAGCCGCTGACGCGGAAGAACTGGGCGATGGTCAGCTTGACCTGGCCGAAGCGTTCCTTCTCGCTGGCCGGCCAGCGGTCCAGCGGCACCACGTTCTGCACGGTGCCCTTGCCGAAAGTGGTCTCGCCGATCACCAGGCCGCGACCGTAGTCCTGGATGGCGCCGGCGAAGATCTCCGAGGCCGAGGCCGAGCCGCGGTTGATCAGCACCGCCAGCGGGCCGTCCCAGGCCACCGCCGGATTGCGGTCGCTGTTGACGGTGACGCGGCCGCCGGACTCGCGCACCTGCACCACCGGGCCCTGCTCGATGAACAGGCCGGTCAGTTCGATGGCTTCGTCGAGCGAGCCGCCGCCATTGTTGCGCAGGTCCAGCACCACGCCGTCGAGCTTGTCGGCCTTGAAGCCGGCCAGCAGGCGGGCCACGTCGCGGGTGGCCGAGGCGTAGTCGCTGGCGTTGCGGCGGCGACCCTCGAAATCCTGGTAGAAGGTCGGCAGCTTGACGATACCGATGCGGCGCTCCGGCTCGCCGGCGCCGCCGGGGAGGGTCAGGGTCTCGCCCTTGGCGGCCTGCTCGGCCAGGCGCACCTTCTGCCGGGTCAGCACCAAGGTGTGATGCTTGCCGTCGGCACCTTCTTCGGCCGGAATGAATTCCAGCTTGACCTGGGTGTCCTTGGCGCCGCGGATCTTGGCCACCACGTCGTCGATGCGCCAGCCGATCACGTCCTCGACCGCGCCCGACCGGCCCTGGCCGACGCCGACGATGCGGTCGCCCGGCTTGAGCGTGCCGTCCACCGCGGCCGGGCCGCCGGCGATGATCTCGCGGATCACCACCACGTCGTCCTGGCGCTGCAGCTGCGCGCCGATGCCTTCCAGCGACAGCGACATGGCCTGGTTGAAGTTCTCGGCCGTGCGCGGGGTGAAGTAGTCGGTGTGCGGATCGACCGCGCGGGTGTAGGCGTTCATGAAGAACGAGAACACGTCCTCGCCCTTCACCTCGGTGACCGACTTGAGCAGGGTGGCGTAGCGCTTGTCCAGGGTCTTGCGGATATCCGCCGCCGGCTTGCCGGCCAGCTTCAGCCGCAGCCAGTCGTTCTTGACCGACTTGCGCCACAGCTCGTCCAGCTCGGCGCTGGTGGCCCACGGCACGTCCTTGCGGTCGTAGTCGAAGCGCTCGTCGAGGGCGAAATCCGGTTCCTGCTTGAGCAGGCGACGCGCGTAGGCCACGCGCTCGGTGACGCGCTGGCGGTAGACCGCGAACACCTGGAACGCGGGATCGAGCTCGCCGGTGCGGATCGCGGTGCCGGTCTGCTCGGCCAGCGGCGCGAAGCGGTCCACGTCCTCGCAGGTGAAGAACTGCTTGCCGCTGTCCAGCGACTCCAGGTAGCGCTTGAACACGTCCTGCGAGGTCGCCGCGTCCAGCGGCCGCGGGCGGTAGGCGTAGCGACTGTCGGACAGCAGCCCGTACACGAGCTTGGAGGTGGTCGCCTGGTCGACGGTCGCGGTGGACGGCAGCGCCTGGGTATCGGCGCGCGCCAGCAACGCGGCCGGCGCGGTCAGCGCGAAGGCCAGCAGGAAAGCGGGAACTCGGTAGTTCATCAAAGTACTCGTGGCACCAGGCGGTGGAATAAGACTGCAGACGACTCGGACAACGGGACAGTGCCGGAAGTTTCGGCGCTTGTCATCCGGCCCGCATGCAGGCTAGCGGGCCGCTCGTAGCGGAGCGTGAATGGCCGCCGGCAGCGTCCTGCCGCGGGTCGGGCGACGGCGCGCCGCGTCGGGCGGCTGGCTGCCAGGTACCGACCGACGGTCGGCACCGATCGGTCGGAGCGTCACGGCGCGCCACCGCCGTTCCCGGATCGCGGGAATGACGGCTGGAGGAAAGCCCCCTGAGTCAGGGGGCGCGCCGAAGGCGCGGGGTGTGGCAAGCGAAAGACGGGACCCGCGGTTTGCAACGCAAACCGTGGGGCGACAGCGCGCAGCGATGGCGTGTCCCCCTGAGTCAGGGGGCGCGCCGAAGGCGCGGGGTGTGGCAAGCGTGAGACGGGGCCCGCGGTTTGCAACGCAAACCGTGGGGCGACAGCGCGCAGTGATGGCGCGTCAACTGACGCCGGCGCCGGCGGCCTGCCGGTCGGCGTGGTAGGACGAGCGCACCATCGGGCCGGAGGCGACGTGGTGGAAGCCCAGTTCGTAGCCGTAGTCTTCCAGCGCCTTGTATTCCTCGGGCGTCCAGTAGCGCAGCACCGGGTGGTGGTGCGGCGTGGGCTGCAGGTACTGGCCGATGGTGACCATTTCCACGTCGTGCGCGCGCAGGTCGCGCAGGGTGGCCTTGATCTGCTCGAACGTCTCGCCCAGGCCAAGCATGATGCCGCTCTTGGTCGGCACGTTCGGGTGCTGCGCCTTGAAGTTCTTCAGCAGGGTCAGCGACCACTGGTAGTCCGCGCCCGGGCGCACGTTGCGGTACAGGTCCGGCACGGTCTCGATGTTGTGGTTGAACACGTCCGGCGGGTTGGCCGCCAGGATCTCCAGCGCGCGCTCCATGCGGCCCTTGCCGCGGAAATCCGGCGTCAGGATTTCGATCCTGGTGCCCGGGCTGAACTCGCGGATCGCGCTGATGCAATCGACGAAATGGCCGGCGCCGCCGTCGCGCAGGTCGTCGCGGTCGACGCTGGTGACCACCACGTACTTCAGGCCCATGTCCTTGACCGTCTGCGCCAGGTGCAGCGGCTCGGCCGCGTCCGGCGGCTTGGGCCGGCCGTGGGCGACGTCGCAGAACGAGCAGCGGCGGGTGCAGACCTCGCCGAGGATCATGAAGGTGGCGGTGCCGTGGCCGAAGCATTCGTGGATGTTCGGGCAGCTGGCCTCCTCGCACACCGTCACCAGGCGGTTCTCGCGCAGCTTGGCCTTGAGCTGCTGCACGGCGTTGCCGGAGGGGATGCGCACGCGGATCCACGACGGCTTGCGCAGCACCGGCGCGTCGGCGAACTGCACCGGCGAGCGGTTGATCTTGTCGCCACCGAGCTGCTTGGCGCCGGCCTGCAGCGGCGCGGACGGGAGGTCGCCCTGCACGACCTGCAGGGAAATGGAGCGGCTGGTGGATTCAGTCATGGCGTTCCGGCGGCGTCAGGGCCGCATGGTCAGGTCGGGCAATCCGGGATCGTCGTGCAGGTCCAGTCCGAACTGCCGGGCCAGGTGGGACAGCAGCACCGGCTTGACCGCCTCGATGCCCGAAGGACCGCCCAAGTCTAGCACCGAGGTCACCTGCATCCCCGCATAACCGCAGGGATTGATGCGGTGGAACGGCTCCAGGTCGAGGCCGACGTTGAAGGCCAGCCCGTGGAAGCTGCAGCCGCGGCGCACGCGGATGCCGAGCGCGGCGATCTTGGCGCCGCCGACATAGACGCCGGGCGCGCCATCCAGCCGCTCGGCGGCGATGTTCCACTCGTCCAGCGTGTCGATGATGGCCTGCTCGATGCGGCACACGTAGTCGCGCACGCCGATGCCGAGCCGGCGCAGCTCCAGCAGCGGGTAGACCACGATCTGGCCGGGGCCGTGGTAGGTCACCTGGCCGCCGCGGTCCACGTGCAGCACCGGGATGTCGCCCGGCGCCAGCACGTGCTCTTCCTTGCCGGCCTGGCCCAGGGTGAACACCGGATCGTGCTCGACCACCCACAATTCGTCGGTGGTGGCGTCGTCGCGGACGTCGGTGAAGCGCTGCATCGCGTGCCAGACCGGCTCGTAGGCCTGGCGGCCGAGGTCGCGCAGCGTCGCCGGACGGACCTTCCCGTGCACGGCGTCGGCCGGGCAGACGCCTACAGCGTCCACTTCACTTCCGGGTGGTTGCGCAGGACCTCGTGCGCGGCGTCGTACTGCGCGCGGCTGTCGGCCATGAAGGCGATGCGCACGGACACATACTTGCCGTTGGACGAATGCTTCCAGCTGATGCGCTCGCTGAGTACATCCACGCCAGCCTGCTGCAGCAGCCGTGGCAGCTCCTGCTCCAGCCCTATGTTGGCCGCGCCCATGGCGCTCAACTCGAAGGTGCCGGGAAACTGGAAGCCGTGTTCGGGGTTGTCGGACTTGATTTCCATGCCCGCCATTATCGGGGCGCGGGGCCGCAAACCCAAGCGCTGGAACGGCGAAAGGGCCGCTGCTGGCGGCCCTTTCGCGGAAAGCTGCGTTGTCGTTCCCCGGGCCAGGGCCGGCCAACGGCCGGCAACCCGCCGGGGGCGTACCGGCCGCAGCCGGTACAACGCGCTTATTTGGACAGTTCCAGCAGGGTGGAGGACACCCAGCCCTTGTTGCCCAGCTCGTCCTCGACCTCCCACATCACGCCTTCCTTGTTGCCGGTCGGGTACAGCATCATGCCCGGGTCCAGCGAACGCACCGGCGCGCCGGTGCCCTTGGCGTTGGCCAGCAGGCGGCCCGGGCGGGTCACCGTCACCGCCTGCTGGGCGTTGGCCGCCGAGGCGTTCTCCGGCAGGCCGCCGAGCTGGGCGACGATGTCGATATAGGCCTGCAGGTAGGCCATGGTGATGACCTGGCCGATCTCGGTGTTGGCGTAGCCGCCGACGCCGGCGGCACCGAAGTCGCTGCCGCCGAACAGGCCGCCGCTGGCGCCGAAGCCGACGTCGCTCTTGCGCGCCGACCCCTCGGAGATGGCGACCTGCTCCGACGAACGCACGTCGGTCACGGTCAGCACCACGTCGGCGGTCTTGCTGCGGAAGTTCAGGCCGCCGACGACCGCGCCGGCCTTGCCGCCGATCAGGCCGCCCAGCAGGCCGCCGATGGCGTTGCCGCCGGCATTGCTGTTCTGCGAGACCAGGTCCGGGATCATCACGTAGTCGGCGGCCTTGATCTGGCCCTTGCCGACGTTGGAGCGGCCGCGCAGGTCGCCGCTGGCGGCCAGCTCGCGCTCGAACTGGCCGGCGGCCATGCCGGCGCCGCGGTCCACCAGGGTGAAGCAGCGCGAACGGCTGACGAACACCTTGATCAGCCGCGACGGCGCCGGCAGCTGCTGGCCGGTCCACCAGTTGGTGGCATCTTCCGGCTCGATGACCGAGATGGTGCCGATCGGGCGCTGGCATACCGGGATCTGGGCGGCAGCCTGCTTGCGCTGTTCCTGCGCCTGGGTGCCGGTGTTCTTGAACGACGCCTGCGCCGGCTGGCTGGACACGGCCGCGGCGATGCCCGCGGTCAGGGCGGCCGCCATCAGCGGCGAAAAGACATTACGCATGAGTTGTGTTCCCCATTACCTGCGCCTCGAGCGGGGCGCGTTCCTTTGGTCTGAAAACCCAGCGTCGGGCCCTGGTCCCTGCAGGCGGCCAGTCTGGCAAGCGCGGAGTGGTCGGCGGCGATGCTACCGCAGGGCCATGACGCTTTCCAACCGCCGCCGGTCACGGTTCCGCCGCCGGTCCGCCCAGTCCGGAGGCGGCCCGCGCCGCTGCAACGATGTGATCCGCAGGCCCCACTGCGTCCGCGCCGCGCCCGCCATTAAGCTGCGCGCACTTCTCCCGACCCGGAACCGAGTGGATGGACATCCGCCCCTGGCTGCCCCTGGCAATGGCGATGGCGATCGCCGGCAATACCGCGCATGCCGCCTCCAACGCCGCCGATACCTGCACCGGCAGCGCCCTGCACGACCATCCGCCGGCGGTCAATTTCCGCGTGGACAACGACCTGTTCGGCGGCCGTCACCAGGACCAGGGCTATACCAATGGCGCGCTGCTGACCCTGGTCTCGCCCAACCTGGTCGATTACACCAACGACCCCTGCCTGCCGGCGCCGGCGCGCTGGATCAACCGCCACCTGGAACGGCTGCAGCCCGGCGGCTACGAGCAGCAGAACATGATCTTCAGCGTCGGCCAGGGCCTGTTCACGCCCACCGACCGGGAGCGTTCCGACCTGATCGAGGACGATCGCCCCTATGCCGCGGTGCTGCTGGTCAATTTCGGCTACAACGCACGCCATGGCGACCACCTGCGCACCACCCAGCTGGCGGTGGGCGTGGTGGGCCCGGCAGCGCAGGGCAGGCAGGTGCAGGACGCCGTGCACAGCCTGCTCGGCGACGAGAAGTTCAGGGGCTGGGACAACCAGCTGCGCAACGAGCCGGTATTCAAGCTGCTGCACGAGCGGATGCAGCGCTGGCCATCGGTCAACGCCGCCGGCTGGGGCTGGGATGCCATCGGCCACTGGGGCGGCGCCATCGGCAACCTGGCGACCCATGCCAATGGCGGTGGCGAGGTCCGTTTCGGCTGGAAGCTGCCGGACGACTTCGGCAGTTCGCCGATGCGGCCGGCCGGCGAGAACACCGCGCCGACCCGCGGCGGCCGCCTGCCGGGCTGGTCCGGGCATCTGTTCGTGACCGCCGACGCGCGCTGGGTGCTGCGCGACATCACCCTGGACGGCAACACCTTCCGCCACAGCCACAGCGTGGACAAGCGCCCGTTCGTCGGCGACCTCGGCTACGGCGTGGCGGTGACGCGCGGCAGGTGGAAATTCGCGCTTGCCCGCTACTACCGCACCCGCGAGTTCGACGGGCAGAAGGAACGGCCGGCGTTCGGCAGCTTCACCGTCAGCCGGACGCTGTAAGGGCGTGCGGGAGGAGGGCGCTGCCCTTCCGCAGCCGTGCCACGACAGGTATTGGCTTGACAATACTTATTCAATACTTATATTCAGCCGTCATGAACTCCGCGCTATGGACAGCCAGAGCCGCCAGGCAACCCCGCAGGCTGGACCGCAAGGCGCAGGCCGATATCCGCGATGCCGTCTCCACGAAGCTGCCTCACTTCCCGGATTGCTCGGGCATCAAGGCATTGGTCCACCATCCCTGCGACTACCGGCTCCGGGTCGGCAACTACCGCGTCCTGTTCAATCACGACACCCTTGTCGAGATCGTCAGCATCGAAGAGGTCAAGAAACGCGATGAACACACCTACTGAGAACACACCTGCCGACATCCAGACCATCAAGGGCGCCGACGGCCAGCCCGCGTTCGTCGTGATGCCCTACGACCTGTTCCTGCGCGAATACGCCCGCCGCAACGACCTGATCCCGAACGAAGTGGTCAGCGCCACGGTGGATGGCGCCAGTTCGATGAAGGCATGGCGCGACCACCTGCGCCTGACCCAGGCCGAAGTCGCCGCGCGCATGGGCATCACCCAGGCCGCCTATGCACAGACCGAAGCCGCCAGCCGCCCCCGCAGGACCACCCTGGTCCGCGTGGCCGAAGCGATGGACATCAGCGTGGAGCAGCTGGATTTCTGATCCACGCCCATCAGCAGGTCCATGCGGGCAGACCGCGTACTGAGGAAGCGACGTCAGTCGCGGCCGGGCTCACGGGTAAAGCCACATTCCTGCTGAAACCTGGAATGCAAGGCCCCCGGTGCCGGCCAGCGGCCGGCACTACCCATGAAAAAGCCGGCTTTCGCTGGCTTTTCCGTCATTCGGGTCAGGACTTCCACCACATCATGAAGGCGTCCCACAAGCGCTTGAAGAAGCCGCCCTCCTCCACCGCCTGCATCGCCACCAGCGGCGCCTCGGCGACCACCTTGCCGTCCAGCGTCACCTTCACCGTGCCGATCTGCTGGCCCGCGGCGATCGGCGCGACCAGCTGCTTCGGCACGTCCATGCTGGGCTTGAGTTCGGCATAGCGGCCGCGCGGCACGCTGACCAGCAGCGGCTGCGCCACGCCCAGCTGCACCTCGTCGGCGGCGCCCTTCCACACGTGCTGCGTGGTCACGGCCTTGCCGGTCTCGTAGAGGCGGTGGGTCTCGAAGAAGCGGAAACCCCAGTTGAGCAGCGCCAAGCTGTCGTTGGCGCGCTGCTTTTCCGAAGCGCCGCCCATCAGCACCGCGATCAGGCGCTGGTCGCCGCGCTGGGCCGAGCTCAGCAGGCAGTAGCCGGCCGCCGAGGTGTGGCCGGTCTTGATGCCGTCCACGCTCGGGTCGCGCCACAGCAGCAGGTTGCGGTTGGGCTGGGTGATGCTGCCTACGGTGAATTCCTTGATCTTGTTGTAGGCGTAGGTTTCCGGGTAGTCGTGCACGAAGGCGCGGCCCAGCAGCGCCAGGTCGTAGGCGCTGGACTGGTGGCCGTCGGCGGTCAGGCCGTGGGCGTTGACGAAGTGCGAGTCCTTCATGCCGATCTTGGCGGCATAGCTGTTCATCAGCGCGGCGAAGGCCTCCTGGCTGCCGGCCGCGTGCTCGGCCAGGGCGATGGCGGCGTCGTTGCCCGACTGGATCGCCATGCCCTTTTCCATGTCCTCCAGGCGCGCGGTCTGGTTGACCGGGAAACCGCTGTAGCTGCCGTCGGTGCCGGCGCCGCCCTCGCGCCAGGCGCGCTCGCTCATCATCACCTGGTCGTCGGGCTTGATCTTGCCGTTGCGGGTCTCGGCGGCCAGCACGTAGGAGGTCATCACCTTGGTGATGCTCGCCGGCGGCAGCGGCATGTGGATGTTCTCGCCCGCCAGCACCTGCCCGGACGCGTAGTCCATCAGCACCCACGCGCTGGCGGTGGACGGCGCCGGGGCCGGCGGGATCGCCACCTGGCTGGAGGCGGCGGCCGGCGCGGGAGCCGGGGCTGGGGCGGGCGTCTGGGCGGAGGCCAGGCCGATGGCGAGCGTCGTGGCCATGGCGGCGGCAAAGCGGAATTTCATCGGAAAACGGTTCCTGTCGGGACGAGGAATGGAAAACGGGCGGTCATTGTAGGACGTGGAGGCGTCGCCGCATCCGCGCCGGCGCGGTATCGGCCAGGCGCTTCGCAGCGCGATGCGGACATGCCGGATCAATCGTGGACGAGCTGCGGGCTGCCGAACCCCAGACCGGCGATGCGGCCGGCAAGTTCCGTGGCCTTGGCCAGGTCGTCGGCCGGCACCCGCAGGCGCCACAGCGTGCGCCCGCCACTGACGACGTCGCTGAGCGTGGCGCCGGCGATGCCGGCCGCATTCAGCTGGCCCAGCGCGCGGGTGGCGTTGTCGCGGCTGGAGAAGCTGGCGACCTGCAGCAGGATCGCGCCCAGCGCGCGCGCCGCGGGGCCGGGCGCCGGCGTTGCCATCGCCGATGCGACGGCAGCGGCGACCGGCAGCGGCGCGGGATCGGTGGCGGCGGGCAGGGCCTGCACCGTCGCCGGTGGCGGCACCGGGCCAGCGGCACCGATTTCGACTGGGCGCGTTTCGACCGGGTGCGGCACCGATGCCGTGGCGGGCGTGGCCGGCAGCTTTTCGACCAGCTGGTCCATGCGGCTGGGCGACGGCGTGGCGACGGCAGCGGCCGCCGGAGCGGGCGTGCGGCCGCGCGCGGGGCGCGCATCGTTCGCGGCCAGCAGGTTGTCGCTGCCCGGCGCCAGCCCGCGCACTTCCACCCGGCCGGTGCCGCGCTGGGTGATGCCCAGGCGCACCGCCGCGGCGTAGCTCAGGTCGATCACGCGGCCGTCGTGGAACGGGCCGCGGTCGTTGACCCGCACGATCACCGATTCGCCGTTGTCCAGGTTGGTGACGCGCGCGAAGCTGGGCAGCGGCAGCGTCTTGTGCGCGGCGGTGAACTGGTACATGTCGTAGACCTCACGGTTGGAGGTCAGGCGGCCATGGAACTTGGCGCCGTAGTAGGACGCGGTGCCCTGCTCGACGTAGTCGTCGACCCGCTCCATCACCCGGTATTCCTTGCCCAGCACCACGTACGGCGACTTGTTGCCGATGGCCGAGCGCGGCTCGTTGCTGACCAGCGGCTCGGGGATGCAGGCCACGTCCGGCACGTAGTCCGGCGTGGTGTCCTTGACGCCGGGGCGATACAGGCCGCCGGCGCTGTAGTTGCCGCGCGTGGTGGGGTCTTCCTGCGCCTTGGCGTAGGGCGAACCCTCCGGGCAGTGCGACGGGCGCCCGCCGCGCCCCTGCACCACGCTGCCGGCCGGCTGGCCATGACCGCCGCCATGGGCGGACTTCGGCTTGGGCGGCGCGCTGCTGCAGGCGGCCAGCCCGAACACGATCAACGCAGGGACCAGCCAGCGGATGTTCATGCCGGCGGCAGCTCCCGGCCGGCGATCGCCTGCGACAGCTGGAATACGGCCATCGCGTACATCTTGGACAGGTTGTAGCGGGTGATCGCGTAGTAGTTCTGGAAGCCCAGCCAGTATTGCTTGCCGTTGCTGCCTTCCAGGGTGATCGGGGTGGCGGTGGCGCCGGCCGCGCGCACCGGCACGACCGGGTGGTAGCCGCGCGCGGCCAACGCGTCCATGCCGAGGTTCGGCGTCCAGTCGACCGGGTTGAGTTCCTCGCGGCCGGCATCGAGCGTGGCCGGCACCGCGACCGTGCCGCCGCGCACCCAGCCGCCCTTCTTCACGAAGTAGTTGGCGATGGAGGCGAATACGTCGTCGTAGCTGTTGAACAGGTCGCGGCGGCCGTCGCCGTTGCCATCCACGGCGTAGTCCAGGTAGCTGGACGGCATGAACTGGCCCATGCCCATCGCCCCGGCATAGCTGCCCTTGAGCGCGGTGATGTCCAGTTTCTCCAGCGCCGCCAGTTCGAACAGCTTGGCCAGTTCGTCGCGGAAGAACAGCTCGCGGCGCACTTCGCGCTCGAGCTTTTCCGGGTCGCCGCTGCGCGGGTACTTGAACGCCAGCGTGTACAGCGCGTCGAGCACGCGGTGGTTGCCGGCATTGGCGCCGTAGCTGGTTTCCACGCCGATGATCGCCACGATCACCTCGGGCGGCACGCCGGTGCGGTCCTGCACGCGCTGCAGTTCGGCGCGATGCTCGGCCAGGAACTTCCTGCCGCCGTCGATGCGCGCCTGGCTGATGAACATCGGCCGGTATTCGTTCCACGGCTTGACCCGCTCGGCCGGGCGCGACATGGCGGCGATGATCGGTTCGCGGATCTGCGCCTGCGCCAGCACCGATTCGATGTAGGCCGGTTCGAGGCGATAGCGGGCGGCGGTGTCGCGCACGAAGCTGGCGCGCGCGGTCTCGAACGGTACCGGGGTCAGGTCCACCGGCGGCAGGTCCGGCTTGCGTTCCGGCGCGGCCTCGGTCGGTCCGCCGCCGCTGCCGATCGGCTTTTCCGCTGGCTGCGGAGTGGGAGCAGGCGCCTGCGGCTGGGTCGCGCAGGCGACCATGCCCAGGGTGAGACAGCAGACCAGGACGCGTCGAATCATCGGCCGAGATTAACAGGTCATGGATGAATTTCCATCACTAACACCATGAATCCCAACGGGATTGGAGTCATCCCGGACAGCCTGGCGAAGCCGTGGGCGATCAGCAGGAACTGAATACGCATTCGTCAGGAAACTGCCCGACGCCATGTCGGCATCGACCCGATTCACAGATGGGAAAAGCCCGACATCACACAGGCGCCAACCGTAGTGCGCCATGGAAGGCTTCCGCAGCGGGAACGGATGGAGGAAACCGCCATGGCGACCGCCCGCCGACGGAGTGCACAGAAATTCCCGGGGAAGATTCCCGGCACCGCGCCTGCCGACGCCCCCAAGGGCGTCCGCCGCGGGCGGAAAAATCTGGGCACCGGCCGCACCTCCCATCCCGTGGGTGCGGCCGGTGCCCGGACCGGATTCCGGCGCCAGCCGGGCGTCTCCCCACGCCCGGCCGGTGGGATCCCGGCCTGCCGGCCGCGTTCGTCGCGGGACCAGCCACCGCGGTGCCTTGGCAGCCGTCAGCGGACACTATTGTGAGGCTTTTGTTAATCCAGATGTATGATCCAGATCAAACCCGCCGACCGATGTCGCACTTTCGCCCGGCACGGACCGGCCGGTGGTCGGGCGAATCCGGCGCCCATGCCGCGCGAACCGGTCAGCCGTGGCCGCCGTGCACCGGGTTGTAGCTGCGCGCCGCCATCACCAGCCCGAACCCGGCCAGCAGCGACACCGCGGCGGTGCCGCCGTAGCTGATCAGCGGCATCGGCACGCCCACCACCGGCAGCAGGCCGGAGATCATGCCGCCGTTGACCAGCGCGTAGACGAAGAACGACAGGCCGGTGGCGCCGGCGACCAGCCGCGAGAAGCCGTCGCGCGACTGCGCCGCGATCCACAGGCAGCGGCCGATGACGAAGATGTACAGGGCGATCACGATCGCCACGCCCACCCAGCCGAACTCCTCGCTCAGCACCGAGAACGCGAAGTCGGTGGTCTGCTCGGGAATGAAGTTCAGGTGCGACTGCGAGCCCTGGCCCCAGCCCTTGCCGGCCAGGCCACCGGAACCGATGGCGATCTTGGACTGGATGATGTTCCAGCCGGCGCCCAGCGGGTCGTTGTCCGGGTCGCGGAAGGTCATGATGCGGTCCTGCTGGTAGGGCCGCAGGAACGAGAACCACGAAATCGGCGCGAACAGGACCACCGCCAGGCCGCTGCCGCCGACCGTGCCCGCGCTGATGAACCACCACCACGGCATGCCCGACAGGTACAGCACGAACACGCCGCTGGCGGCGATCAGCACCGCGGTGCCCAGGTCCGGCTGCAGCATCACCAGCGCGGTGGGCACGCCGATGATCACGCCGGCCAGCAGCACCGACCCCAGCCGGGGCGGCAGCGGCACCCGGTGCAGGTACCACGCCACCATCATCGGCATGCTCACCTTGAGCAGTTCGGCCGGCTGCAGGTAGAACAGCTTCAGGTCCAGCCATTGCCGGCCGTACTTGCCGGTGCCGAGCACGAACACCGCCAGCAGCGGCAGCATCGACAGCGCATAGATCAAGGGCGTCCAGGCGCGGATGCGCAGGACCGGCACCCGCGCGATCGCCCACATCGCCACCAGGCCGACGGCGAAACGGGCGCCCTGCGCCATCACCAGACCGCTGCCGCCGGCGCTGTGCAGCACCGCCAGCCCCATGCCCATCAGCGCGCACAGCGCGAGCAGCAGTGGCCAGTCCAGGCCGCGGGTGAGCCGCTGCGCCATTTCCAGCAGCCAGCGCAGGAAATCCCTCATCGCCGTTCCTCCAGCGCCGGTTCCGGCGGTGCCGGTGCCGGAGCAAGCGCCGCCGGCACCGATCCGTCCGCGTCCGGCGCCGCTCCGCCGGCGCCGGCGGGAGCGGCGTTGGCCGCGCCCTCGACGACGCCGCTGGCGTCCTCGCCGTCCTGCGCATCGGGCATCACCCCCAGCAGCCAAGCGTCGAACACCTTGCGCGCAATCGGCGCCGCCGCCGCGCCGCCGTAGCCGCCACCCTCGACCGCGACCGCGATGGCGATCTCCGGGTTCTCGGCGGGCGCGAAGCCGATGAACAGCGCGCGGTGGCGCAGGTGCATCGGCAGGTTCTTCGGGTTCACCGCCGCGGTGCCCCTGCGGCTGACCACCTGCGCGGTGCCGGTCTTGCCGGCCATCCGGTAGGCGGCGCCGGCCGCCACGCGCCAGCCGCTGCCGCCGGGCTGCATCGTGCCCATCATGCCCTCGCGCACCGCCTGCAGGTTGGAGGGATTGGGGCTGATCGGCCTGGGTTCGGGCTGCGGCAGGGGCGTCCAGTCGTGGTCGAAGGCCACCTTCTGCTCGACCACCAGGTGCGGGGTGCGCAGCTGCCCGGAGGCCAGGCCGCCGACGCCCCGCACCAGCTGCAGCGGCGTCACCTTCCACAGACCCTGGCCGATGCTGGCGTTGACCATGTCGCCCGGGTACCAGCGCTCCTTGCGCAGCCTGGCCTTGGCCGCCGGCGACGGCAGGATGCCGCCGATCTCGCCGGCCAGGTCGATGCCGGTGGGCTGGCCGAAGCCGTAGCGGCCGCCCATGTACTGGTCGTAGCGCTCCACGCCCATGTCGGTGCCGAGCTGGTAGTAGTAGGTGTTCACCGACTGCGAGATCGACTTGCGCAGGTCGGTCCAGCCATGGCCGCTGCGGTTGGCGTCGCCCCAGCCGCGGCTCACGCCCGGCAGGTAGAACATGCCGCGCGAGAGGATCTTGTCCTCGGGCCGGCGCAGGCCGCTGTCCAGTCCCGCCAGGCCGAGGAACGGCTTGACCGTCGAACCGGGGGCGACGCCGCCCAGCACCAGGCGGTTGAACTGCGGCCGCGAGGGGTTCTCGTTGAGCCGCTTGAAGTCGGCATGGGAGATGCCGTTGACGAACAGGTTCGGGTCGTAGGACGGCAGGCTGACCATGGCCAGGATCTCGCCGGTACGCGGGTCGATCGCCACCGCCGAGCCTTCCTGCTCGCCGAACGCATCGACCATCGCCTTCTGCAGGTCGACGTCGATGGACAGGCGCAGGTCGGTGCCTGCCTGTGCCGGCACCCGGCCCAGGGTGCGGATCGCGCGCCCCTGCACGTTGGTCTCGACCCGCTCGTAGCCGACCTTGCCGCGCAGCTGGTTCTCGTAATAGCGCTCCAGCCCGGACTTGCCGATGTGGGTCAGCGCCGCGTTGCCCTCGCCCAGCTCCTGCAGGTCCTTGTCGTCCACCCGGCCGACGTAGCCGACGATGTGCGCGAGCAGGTCGCCATAGGGATAGCGGCGGGTCAGGTAGGGTTCCAGCTCCACGCCCGGATAGCGCCAGCGGTCCACCGCGAAGCGCGCCATCTCCTCGTCGCCGACGCGCAGCTTCAGCGTGACCGGCATGAAGCTGCGGCGCGCGCGGCGCGACTGGTTGAAACGCTCGATGTCCTCGTCGCTGAGCGAGAAGATCGTGCGCAGCCCGGCCAGGGTGGCGTCCATGTCCTCGACCTTGTTGGGGGTCACGTCCAGGCGGAACGCCGGCACGTTCTCGGCCAGCAGGCGACCCTTGCGGTCGTAGATCAGCCCGCGCCCGGGCACCACCGGCCGCGCCTTGATGCGGTTGGCCTCCGAGCGGGTGGCGTAGACGTCGTGGTCCAGCACCTGCAGCTTGAAGTACCAGCCGCCGAGCACGCCGAGCCCCAGCAGCACGCCGAGGAAACCGACCGCCGCGCGGCGCCGGAACTGCTCGGCCTCGGCCTGCGGATTCTTGTGCTGGCGACGCGCGAACATCGCCTAGCGCCCGCGCTTGCCCAGCCGCGCGGCATCCAGCAGCACATAGATCGGCAGCCACAGCAGCATGCCCGGCAGCGGCGCCCACCAGTAGCTCCAAGGCAGCAGCGGCTCGGCGGTGAACAGGTGCACGGCGGCGCCGATGATGCGGTCGTTGACCAGCAGGCCGCCGATCGCCAGCGCCTGCTGCGACAGCGGGAAGAAGCGGATGCGGGCGCGGAAGCGCTGCAGGATGAAGGCGAACACCACCAGCCGCAGCGCCTGCTCGCCGAGGATGCCGCCGTACAGCAGGTCGGCCAGCAGGCCGATGCAGAAGGCGAAGCCCAGCCCGACCCGCTCGGGGGTCTCGATCACCCAGTAGCCCAGCACCAGCGCCAGCCAGTACGGGCGGATGGGCTGCAGCAGTTCCGGCAACGGCACCAGGCCCAGCAGCAGGGCCAGCGCGAGGCTGGCCGGCAATACCCAGCCACGGCTGCGCAGGCGGCTCATCGGCGGTCTCCTGCCGGAGGCGCCGGCGCATCGGTGGCGGGTGGCGCGGCCGGAGTGGTCGCCGCCGGCGCTTCCGGCCGCGCGTTCGATGCGGCGGGCCTGGGCGCCGCGGTGTCCGGC
>JAEWOJ010000217.1 GCA_023399815.1 Pseudomonadota bacterium
TGACCGAGATCGAGGTCGGCTCGGCCACGCCGATGGCGTAGGAGACCTGCACTTCGCACTTGTCGGCCAGGCCGGCGGCGACCACGTTCTTGGCGACGTAGCGGGCGGCGTAGGCGGCCGAACGGTCCACCTTCGACGGGTCCTTGCCCGAGAACGCGCCACCGCCGTGACGGGCCATGCCGCCGTAGGTGTCGACGATGATCTTGCGGCCGGTCAGGCCGCAGTCGCCCACCGGGCCGCCGATCACGAAGATGCCGGTCGGGTTGATGTGCACCTTGTTCTTCGGCAGCGCGTCCAGCCACGCCTTCGGCAGCACCGGCTTGAGGATGTGCTCGCGCACGGCCTCGACCAGGTCCTTCTGCTTCACGCCCGGGTCGTGCTGGGTCGACAGCACCACCGCGTCCAGGCCCTCGATCTTGCCGTTGTCGCCGTAGCGCAGGGTGACCTGGCTCTTGGCGTCCGGGCGCAGCCACGGCAGCGGCGAGTTCTTCTTCTTGCGCACCTTGGCCTGCTGCTCGACCAGGCGGTGCGAGTAGTAGACCGGCGCCGGCATGAATTCCGGGGCTTCGTTGCAGGCATAGCCGAACATCAAGCCCTGGTCGCCCGCGCCCTGTTCTTCCGGCTTCTTGGCCTTGCGGTCGGTGCCGTCCACGCCGGCGGCGATGTCCGGCGACTGCTTGCCGAGCATGTTGATGATGGCGCAGGTATGGCCGTCGAAGCCGACGTTGGAGTTGTCGTAGCCGATCGAGTTGATGACGTTGCGGGTCAGTTCCTCGATGTCGACCCACGCCGAGGTGGTGACTTCGCCAGCGACGATGGCAGCGCCGGTCTTGACCAGGGTTTCGCAGGCGACGCGGGCGCGCTTGTCCTGGGCCAGGATCGCGTCCAGCACCGCATCGGAAATCTGGTCGGCGATCTTGTCCGGATGGCCTTCGGAGACCGATTCGGAAGTGAACAGGTAGCTGGACATCGGCTAATATCCTTTGATTCGGATGGAAAGATGGGCGCGCATGATACACCTCGGGCCCCTGCGGTGCAGGCCCTGCGTCCGGATGTTGCCTGAAATTCAGCCGGGCGGGGCGCCGGCGCGGGGCGGTCCGGCTCGCTTATAGTCCGCGGTGCAAGCCATCTCGGGGGAGGGGCGCCGTGCTGATCCGACATCTGGCCTATTTCGTCACCTTGGCCGAAGTGGGGCACTTCGCCCGCGCCGCCGCGCTGTGCAACGTCACCCAGTCGACCCTCTCGGCGACCATCCGCAAGCTGGAGGACGAGCTGCAGGCGACCCTGATCGTGCGCGGCAACCGTTACCGGGGCTTGACCGCCGACGGCGAGCGGGTGCTGGAATGGGGGCGGGTGATCCTGTTCGACTACGACAGCCTGCGCCAGGAACTGGCCGGCACCGGCAAGCGGCTGTCGGGGACGCTGCGGCTGGGGGTGATCCCGGCGGCGATGCCGGCGGTGCCGGCGCTGACCGGACTGTTCGCCCGCGCGCACCCGCAGGCCACCATCGACGTGCGCGCGATGACCTCGCGGGCGATCGAGCGCGGCTTGACCAGCTTCGACCTCGACGGCGGCCTGACCTACCTGGAAAACGAGCCGCTGGAGGACGTGCAGTGCCTGCCGCTGTACCGCGAGCACTACGTGTTCGCCTGCCGCGGCGACCATCCCCTCGCCACGCGGCGGACGCTGACCTGGCAGGAGGCGCTGGCGCAGCCGCTGTGCCTGCTCGGGCAGGACATGCAGAACCGGCGCATCCTCGACGCCATCGCCGCCTCGGTCGGGCTGCAGGCCCGGCCGGCGATCACCGGCAATTCCAACGTCGCCGTCTGCGCCCACGTCCACAGCGGCCACTGGTGCAGCATCGTGCCGCACACCTTCGCCGGCCTGTTCGGCAAGGGCGCGGGGCTGGCGCTGGTCGAACTGGAACCATCCGGGCCGGCACAGCTGCTGGGGCTGGTGGTGTCCGACCGCGTGCCGCAGTCGCCGATGACGCGGGCGCTGCTCGGCGTCATGCGCGACGTCGATTTCGAGCAATGCCTGCGCGAGCTGGGCACGTCATAGAGCGATTCGATGGTGCGATGGAAATTTTTCGTTTGATGCGCTGAAGGCCGCGTGGAAGCATGACGCCTGCGAAACAGAGCATCGGCGAGCGGTACGCATCCGCTGTGGTTGGCCCGGTCGTTTCCTTCTCCAACATCGCCTGCTGCACCGGTACGTGACCGCGCGTGCTTCCGGCGGTGTTTCCTGCTGCCGGAATTCCAGGGGATACAGACATGGCCAAAGTGCTCTGCGTGGTTCACGACACGCCCATCGACGGCCAGCCAGGCACCGAGCCGGGCCTGCGCGGCTATCTGGAAGCGCGCGGCCACACACTGGTGACGGCCAGCGACGACGATGCCGGCTTCGAGCGCGAACTGGCCGATGCCGACGCGGTGGTCGGCTCGCCGCTGCGCCCGCCGCGTCCGCCCGCAGGCCGCATCGAGGCGGTGTTCCCGGTTTCTGCATGGGCAACCGTCTCGCTGCCGGTACCGCTGACCGTGCGGTCATGGAACTGCCGCAAAACCGCAACCGCCCTGCCGTCTGGTGGTCGCAGGCTGGCGCCCAACCGGGCCTGAGCCAACCGCCATGCACCAGATCGAGCACCGCCTGCAGCAGCGCTATCCCGATTGGTTCCACGGCCCGCGCGGCCGCCTGGCGCGGCCGCTGCTGCGCACGGTGGGGCGCTGGTCGCGGCTGGACCGGGTGGAGGAATTCCTGCGCCACAACGGCGACCGGCGCGGTTTCGCCTTCGTCGCCGCCGCGCTGGACTACCTGGGCAGCCGCTACGAGGTGGACGCTGCCGCGCTGGCGCGGATTCCCGCCAGTGGGCGCCTGCTGATCGTCGCCAACCATCCTTCCGGCGCGCTCGACGCGCTGGCGCTGCTGGATGCGGTGGGCAGGGTCCGGCGCGACGTGCGGATCGTCGCCAACGACCTGCTCGCCGACCTGGAACCGCTGCGCGAACTGCTGCTGCCGGTGCGCATCCTCGGCGGCCGCGCGCAGCGCGCCAGCCTGCAGGCGGTGGAGCAGGCGCTGGCGGCCGAGCAGTGCGTGATCGTGTTCCTGGCCGGCGAAGTCTCGCGGCTGTCGCTGCGCGGCATCCGCGACGGCCGCTGGAACCGCGGTTTCGTCCGCTTCGCCAACGCCACGCACACGCCGGTGCTGCCGGTGCGGGTGCAGGCGCGCAACTCGGCGCTGTTCTACGGCGCCTCGACCCTGTTCAAGCCTGCCGGCACCGCCCTGCTGGCGCGCGAGATGTTCGCCCGCCGCGGGCGGCCGTTGCGGCTGCAGGTGGGGCAGGTGATGCGGCTGGAATCCGGGCTGGACCCGGCGCTGCAACTGGAAGCGGTGCGGCGGGCGCTGTACGCGCTGGGCCGCGACGCCGCGCAGGCCGACGCCGCCAACGGTGGACCGGAACCGCTGGCCGCGCCGGTCGCCGCGGCGCAGGTGGCGGCGGAAATCGAGGCCGCCGAGCTGCTCGGGCAGACCGGCGACGGCAAGCAGATCCGGCTGGCGCGCTGCGCCGCCGGCTCGCCGCTGCTGCTGGAACTGGGCCGGCTGCGCGAGCTGACCTTCCGCCAGGTCGGCGAGGGCACCGGCCGCAGCCGCGACCTGGACGACTTCGACCCGCTGTACCAGCACATCGTGGTCTGGGACGCGGCGGCGCAGCGCATCGCCGGCGCCTACCGCATCATGCGCGGCGCCCAGGCGCTGGCGCGCAGCGGGCTGGCCGGGCTCTACACTGCCGCGCTGTTCCGCTATTCGGACGATGCCATCACCCGCATCGCCGAAGGCATGGAACTGGGCCGCAGCTTCGTCGTGCCGGACTACTGGGGCAGCCGCAGCCTGGACTACCTGTGGCAGGGCATCGGCGCCTACCTGCGATGCCAGCCCGGCGTCCGCTACCTGTTCGGCGCAGTGTCGATCAGCGCGGCGCTGCCGCGCGAGGCGCGCGAGCAGCTCGTCGCCTATTACCAGCGCTACTACGGCGGCGGCCACGGCCTGGCCGAATCGAACCGGCCGTTCCAGTACTTCGCCGCGCCGCCCTGCTTCGGCGACATGGACGCCGAGGCCGCGTTCGAGGTGCTCAAGGCCAACCTGGCCGCGCTGGGCACCAGCGTGCCGACGCTCTACCGCCAGTATACCGACCTGTGCGAACCGGGCGGCGCGCGCTTCCTGGCGTTCGGCGTGGACCCGGACTTCAGCGACTCGATCGACGGCCTGATCGAGGTGGACCTGCAGGCGATCCGGCCGAAGAAGCGCAAGCGTTACCTGCGCGACGCCGGAGCCGTGGCATGAACGCGCCGGTGCCGCTGCTGCCGCACCGGCGCGCGGTGTTCATCTCGGACACGCACCTGGGCGCGCGGCACTGCCATGCCGCCGAACTGGCGCGCTTCCTGTCCACGCTGCGCTGCGAGCGGCTGTACCTGGTCGGCGACATCGTCGACCTGTGGTGGCTGGCGCACAAGCGCGCCAGCTGGGAGGCCGCGCACAACGAGGTGATCGAAGCGCTGCATGCGCTGCGCCGCGCCGGCACCGAGATCGTCTACATCCCCGGCAACCACGACGCGCCGCTGCGCCGCACCTGCGGCCTGATGCTGCCGGCGATGCAGGTGCGGCGGCGCGCCATCCACGTCACCGCCGACGGCCGCCGGCTGCTGGTGGTGCATGGCGACGACTACGACGGCATCACCCATTTCGGCGGCCTGCAGGAACGCTTCGGCGACTGGCTCTACTACCGCATCCTTACCGGCAACCGCCTGCTCAACGCGCTGCGCCGCCGGCTCGGCCTGCGCTACTGGTCGCTGTCGGAATTCCTCAAGCGGCGCAGCGCAGCGGCCGAGCGCTACATCGAACGCTTCGTGCAGGCCGGACTGGACGACGTCCGCCGCCGCGGCCTGGACGGCATCGTCTGCGGCCACATCCACCGCGCCGCGCTGGTCGAGCGCGACGGGCTGGTGTACGCCAACGACGGCGACTGGGTCGAGAGCCTGACCGCGCTGGCCGAGGACCACGACGGCAGCCTGCGCCTGCTCGACCACGCCGGCCGCAGCCTGGCGTGGCTGCCGCCCCTCGCGCCGCTGGCGCGGGCCGCCTGAGTCGCCAGCGCCAGCGCCAGCGCCGGTGTGGAGGGGAGAGTGTTCCCTTCTCCCTCCGGAAGAAGGTGCCCCGGAAGGGCGGATGAGGGTAAGGGCGAGGCCTTGTGCACCGAGGCATCGGGAGGGCTTCGCCCCCGGCCCTCACCCCAACCCCTCTCCCGGGGGGAGAGGGGCTTTGAGAGCCGGGACTCATTGCGCTGCCGCCGTTCCCTTCTCCCATTGGGAGAAGGTGCCCCGCAGGGGCGGATGAGGGTGCGGGCGAAGCCTCGTGCACCCAGGCATCGAGAGGGCTTCGCCTCCGGCCCTCACCCCAACCCCTCTCCCAAGGGGAGAGGGGCTTTGAAAGCCGGGGCCCATTGCGCTGCCGCCGTTCCCTGCTCCCTGCGGGAGAAGGTGCCCCGTAGGGGCGGATGAGGGTACGGGCGAAGCCTCGTGCACCCAGGCCGCGGGAGGGCTTCGCCGCCGGCCCTCACCCCAACCCCTCTCCCGGAGGGAGAGGGGCTTGAAAGCGGGGAGCCGGGGCCGGCCAGTACCGGATGCGCGCAGCTGCCGATCGCTGGCTACTATCACGCCATGGATTCCCTCACCC
>JAEWOJ010000085.1 GCA_023399815.1 Pseudomonadota bacterium
GCGGCGGCACCTCGGCGAAGTCCTCGCGGTCGATCCATACTTCGCGCGCGAACGGAATCTGGCGGTTGCCGAAGCTTTCATCCTTCGGATGGTTGCTGAAGGTCAGCTGTTCTTCGTGCCCTTCCGGCAGGTTCACCAGCACCAGTTTCACCGGATCGATCACCGCCATGCGGCGCGGTGCGGCGCTGTCCAGGTCTTCGCGCAGGGCACCTTCCAGCACGCTGAAATCGATCAGCGAGTTCTGCTTGCTGATGCCCACGCGCTCGGCGAACAGGCGCATCGCGGCCGGCGTATAGCCGCGGCGACGCAGGCCCTGCAGGGTCGGCATGCGCGGATCGTCCCAGCCGTCCACCAGCTGTTCGGTGACCAGGGCCATCAGCTTGCGCTTGCTCATCACCGTGTAGTTGATGTTCAGGCGCGAAAATTCGATCTGGCGCGGCTTGGCGGCTTCACGCGGCAGGCCGGCGTCGACCAGCGGCTGGGTCAACGCGTCGTCATGGGCGAAATCGACGTTGTCCACGCACCAGTCGTACAGCGGGCGGTGGTCCTCGAATTCCAGCGTGCACAGTGAATGGGTGATGCCTTCCAGCGAATCGCCCAGCGCGTGCGCGAAGTCGTACATCGGATAGATCGGCCACGCGTTGCCGGTATTCTGGTGCTCGACATGCTTGATGCGGTACAGGGCCGGATCGCTCAGGTTGATGTTGCCGCTGGCCATGTCGATCTTGGCGCGCACGGTGCGCGCACGCTGCGCGCCAGGATCGACATGGCCAGCGGCAACATCAACCTGCGCGACCCGGCGATCTACCGCATCAAGCACGTCGAGCACCAGAATACCGGCAACGCCTGGCCGATCTACCCGATGTACGACTTCGCCCACGCCCTGGGCGATTCGCTGGAAGGCATCACCCATTCGCTGTGCACGCTGGAGTTCGAGGACCACCGCCCGCTGTACGACTGGTGCGTGGACAACGTCGACTTCGCCCATGACGCCGCGCTGACCCAGCCGCTGGTCGACAGGGGCCTGCCGCGCGAGGCCGGCAAGCCGCGCCAGATCGAGTTCTCGCGCCTGAACATCAACTACACGGTGATGAGCAAGCGCAAGCTGATGGCGCTGGTCACCGAGCAGCTGGTGGACGGCTGGGACGACCCGCGCATGCCGACCCTGCAGGGCCTGCGCCGCCGTGGCTATACGCCGTCGGCGATGCGCCTGTTCGCCGAGCGCGTGGGCATTTCCAAGCAGAACTCGCTGATCGATTTCAGCGTGCTGGAAGGCGCGCTGCGCGAGGACCTGGACAGCGCCGCGCCGCGCCGCATGGCGGTGATCGAGCCGCTGAAGCTCGTGCTTACCAACCTGCCGGAAGGCCACGAGGAAACGCTGACCTTCTCCAACCACCCGAAGGACGAATCCTTCGGCGAGCGCCAGGTGCCGTTCTCGCGCGAGCTGTGGATCGAGCGCGAGGATTTTGCCGAAGTCCCGCCCAAGGGCTGGAAGCGGCTGGTGCCGGGCGGCGAAGTGCGCCTGCGCGGCGCCGGCATCGCCCGCGTCGATGAAGTGGTGAAGAACGAGGCAGGGCAGATCGTAGAACTGCGCGGCTGGCTGGACCCGGAATCGCGCCCGGGCATGGAGGGCGCCAACCGCAAGGTCAAGGGCACCATCCACTGGGTCAGCGCCAGGCACGCGGTGGAAGCGGAAATCCGCCTGTACGACCGTCTGTTCTCGGTGCAGAACCCGGACGACGAGTCCGAGGGCAAGACCTACCGCGACTACCTGAACCCGGAATCGCGCACCGTCGTCACCGGCTACGTGGAACCGGCCGCGGCCAGCGCCGCGCCGGAGCAGTCGTTCCAGTTCGAGCGCACCGGCTACTTCGTCGCCGACCGCCGCGACCACAGCGCGACCAAGCCGGTGTTCAACCGTAGCGTGACCCTGCGCGACACTTGGGCCGCCTGATGCCCCTGTAGGAGCGACGCCAGTCGCGAGAGGCTTTCCCGATGACGCCCCATCGCGCACCAAGGTGCGCTCCTACCCCTGACTCACGGAACCCACATGCTGTACGCCCAAGTCCACCTCACCCTGCCGGCCTGGATCCACGACGTCGTCGATACCCGCCGCGCCCATCCCGGCGACGAGGCCAAGGTCGCGCTGGCGATCGAGCTGTCGCGGCTGAACGTGGACGCGGAAACCGGCGGCCCCTTCGGCGCGGTGGTGTTCGGCCCCGACGACCGCGTCATCGCCGCGGCAGTCAACCGCGTGGTGCCGCACTGCACCTCGCTGGCCCACGCCGAGAACATGGCCTACATGCTGGCGCAGCAGCGGTTGCAGACCCCGCGCCTGAACGACGTGGTGTCGCCGGTGACGCTGGCGACGTCCTCGCAGCCGTGCTGCCAGTGCTATGGCGCCACGATCTGGGCCGGCATCGACCGCCTGCTGATCGGCGCCAGCGCCGCCGACGTCGAGGAACTGACCCCATTCGACGAAGGCCCGCTGCCGGCCGACTGGGTCGGCGAACTGAACCGGCGCGGCATCGAGGTCGTGCAGGGCCTGCACCGCGACACCGCCCGCGCGGTACTGCGCCACTACGGCCAGAGCGACGGCGCGCGGTATTGAGCTTTCAAGCCCCTCTCCCTCCGGGAGAGGGGTTGGGGTGAGGGTTCGGGGGCGAAGCCCCTATTGATGCCAAGTTGCATGAGGCTTCGCCCGTACCCTCATCCGCCCCTGCGGGGCACCTTCTCCCGGAGGGAGTAAGGGACGCCCGCCGTTTCGCCCCATTTCAAAAGGAATCTCCATGACCGGCCTGCTCTGCTACTGCCGCCAAGGCTTCGAGCCGGAACTGGCCGCCGAACTGACCGAGCGCGCCGGCCATGCCGGCATCGCCGGCTATGCGCGCACGCAGCGCAACGACGGCTACGTGGTCTTCGCCAGCGACGAAGCCGCCGCGCTCGACCGCGCCCTGCCCTGGCGCGGGCTGATCTTCGCCCGCCAGAAGCTGCGCCTGCTGGCCGAACTGCCGCAGCTGGACCCGGCCGACCGCATCAGCCCGATCATCGCCGCGCTGCAGGGCCAGCCGCGCTTCGGCGACCTGTGGGTGGAACATCCCGACTCGGACGCGGGCAAGCCGCTGGCCGGGCTGGCGCGCAGCTTCGGCAATGCGCTGCGCCCGGCGCTGCGCAAGGCCGGCCTGCTCACCGACAAGGACAACAGCAGGCTGCCGCGACTGCACGTCGTGTTCGTCGATGGCACCCATGCCTTCGTCGGCGTCGCCGACACCCGCGACAGTGCGCCGTGGCCGCTGGGCATCCCGCGCCTGAAGCTGCTGCCGGAAGCGCCGTCGCGCTCGGCATTGAAGCTGGACGAAGCGCTGCTGACCCTGCTCACGCCCGAGGAGCGCGAAGCGCTGGTCAAGCCCGGCATGCGCGCGGCCGACCTCGGCGCCGCGCCCGGTGGCTGGACCTGGGTACTGACCCGCCAGCACCTGCACGTCACCAGCATCGACAACGGCCCGCTGCGCCAGCACGTGCTCGATACCGGGCTGGTCGAGCACCTGCGCGCCGACGGCTTCCACTGGCAGCCTGAAATCCCGCTGGACTGGATGGTCTGCGACATGGTCGAGCAGCCGCGGCGCGTGGCCGAGCGCATGGCCACCTGGCTGCGCGAGGGCTGGTGCCGGCAGGCCATCTTCAACCTCAAGCTGCCGATGAAGAAGCGCTGGGACGAGACCCGGCTGTGCCTGGACATGTTCGCCGCGCAGGCCGGCAGGCCGCTGACCGTGCGCGCCAAGCAGCTGTACCACGACCGAGAAGAGATCACCGTGCTGGCCACGCCGGCGCGCGGCTGAGCCTCCCACCGAGATGCCCCTGTAGGAGCGACGCGAGTCGCGATGGGCT
>JAEWOJ010000112.1 GCA_023399815.1 Pseudomonadota bacterium
CGCCAGTCGCGAGGGGCTTTGCCGGGAGAGCCCCTCGCGACTGGCGTCGCTCCTACACGCCCCTACAGGGGGTACCACGCCAGCGCGGCGCGGAAATCCGCCGAGGCCTGCCATTCGTGCAGGTGCCAGCGCGCGGCCTCGCCCAGCCCGGGATCGCACCACGCCAGATGCAGGGCGCCGTCCGCGCCGGGAGCGAAGCGCAGCTTGTGCAGGCCGAAGGAAATGCCGTGGCCGTGCGCCTTGAGCAGGGCTTCCTTGGCGCACCAGACGCGGAAGAACCAATGCTCGCGGTCGGCCTCGTCCAGGCCGTCCAGCCAGGCGATCTCGTCGGGATGGAAAAAACGGGCTATCACCTGCCGCATCTGCCGGCGCGGGCGTTGCTGCTCCAGGTCCACGCCCAGCCGGACGCGTTCGCCCAGCGCCACCAGCAGGTGGCCGCCGCTGTGGCTCCAGCCGGTGCCGTAATGCGCCAGTTCGCCGATCAGCCACGGCCGCCCGCGTTCGTCGCGGGTCAGCGGCAGCGCCTGCGGCGTGCCGCCGAGTTCGGCCGCCAGCAGCTCGCGCGCCTGCGGCTCGCCGCGGGTGCCCGGCACGTGCGGCAGCTGCCAGACTCGCACCTGCCCGAACCGCCAGGACTGGACCTGCGCCATCAGCGCCCCGCCCTGGTCCACGGCCGCTTCACACCCGATCGTCTTGACTGGGGCCCGCGCACCGCTCCGGGTGCATCGACGAAAGGAGACATCGGCATGGGCATCATCGTCTGGTTGATCGTGGGTGGCGTCGTGGGCTGGCTGGCCAGCATCATCATGCGCCGCGACGCGCAGCAGGGCATCATCCTGAACATCGTGGTGGGCATCGTCGGCGCGATGATCGCCGGCTTCCTGTTCAGTGGCGGCAGCATCAACGGCGCGATCACGCTGCGCTCGTTCCTGCTCTCGCTGCTCGGCGCGGTGATCCTGCTGGGCATCGTCAACCTGTTCACGCGCAAGAGCATCCGGTAAAGCCAGGAACTGGTGGGGAGGAGCCAGGAACGAGAGGAGGCCAAGGCCTCTGCTACCCGCTTTTACTGGTTCCTTTCCTGGTTCCTCTTCACTCGTTCCCGGCCAGCTGCACCCACGCCGGCGCATGGTCGCTGGGACGGTCCCAGGTGCGCGGCGCGCGGTCGATGCCGGCGGCCAGCGCCTGCGGCTTCAATGCGTCGGACACCAGGGTCAGGTCGATGCGCAGGCCGAGGTCGCGGCGGAAGCCGGCGGCGCGGTAATCCCACCAGCTGAAGACTCCCGCCTCCTCGTTGTGCAGGCGGAAGCCGTCGTGCAGGCCCAGCTGCAGCAGCCTGTTCAGCGCGCCGCGCTCGGCGGTGGAGGTGAGGATGTGGTCGCCGTTCCACACCGCCGGGTCGTAGACGTCGCGGTCGTCCGGGGCGATGTTGAAATCGCCCAGCACCACCAGCTTCGGGTGTTTCTGTAGTTCGGCGGCGATCCAGTCGTGCACCGCTTCCAGCCAGCGCAGCTTGTAGGCGTACTTGTCGGTGCCCACGTCCTGGCCGTTGACCACGTACAGGTTGACCACGCGCACGCCGTTGACGGTGCCGGCGATCGCGCGCTTCTGTTCGTCGTCGAAACCGGGAATGCCGACCTGCACGTCCTCGATCGGGTCGCGCGCCAGCAGTGCCACGCCGTTGTAGGTCTTCTGCCCGGCGAACACGTTGCGGTAGCCCAGTTCCAGCAGCCGCGTGTCGGGGAACCTGTGGTCTTCCAGCTTGGTTTCCTGGATGCCGACCACGTCGGGAGCGAAATCGGCCAGCCACTGTTCCAGGTGCGGCAGGCGGACATTGAGCGAATTGACGTTCCACGAGGCGATGCGCATATGGCGCGCATCGTACTGGTTTTTGCCGGACCAGCAGTAGCCTTCGCATGAGCGGGTGGTTGAACGACGACGCATCCTCCGATCATGGCCGGCCCATTGCAGCGGGATGCAGGTCCGTTCGAGCCTGGCGCCCGGCCGGACCCGGAACGTCTCTCGCGCTCAGTGAGGCACGCCGACGATCACGCTGGACGCCTTGAACAGGACCGTGGCGCGGACGCCCTGTTCCAGGCCCAGGGCCTGCGTGCTTTCGCGCGTGATGATCGCCACCATGCTGCAGCCGTTGCCCAGGTCCACGACCACCTCGTCGTTCACCGCGCCGCGGCTGATGCGGCTGACGCTGCCGGTGAAGCAGTTGCGCGCCGAATAGCGCGCGCCTTCCACGTCGTTGGCGACGATCACCGACGAGGCCTTGACCAGCGCGAATGCCGGCGCGCCCACCTCCAGCCCGAGGCTGCGCACGCTGTCGTGGGTGATGGTGGCCACGACCTGCAGGCCCGAGGCCACTTCCAGCTGGATCTCGTCGTTGACCGCGCCCGGCACGATGCCGCGGACGTGCCCATGGAACTGGTTGCGCGCGCTGGTAACCATGCCGATCCTCCGTATCAGGGTCAGGTCGTCGCCCAGGCCCGGTTGGGCCTGCAGGGATTGCAGGAAGAAGCGGTGCTCGCGTTCGAGCTGCTCGAAATGGCGGATCAGCTGGCGGCCGCGGTCGGTGAGCCGGGCACCGCCGCCACCGCGTCCGCCCACGGTGCGCTCGACCAGCGGCTCGCCGGCGGCGGTGTTCATCGCGTCCACCGCGTCCCAGGCGTTCTTGTAGGTCATGCCCATGCGCCTGGCGGCCTGGCTGATCGAGCCGCAGGCATCGATCAGGCCCAGCAGGGCGAAACGGCCCCTGCCGCCCAGGCTCTGCCCGGCCACGCTCAGCCACAGGTGGCCGTGGGGCTCGACGGGGGCGGAGGGAGGGGTATCGGCCATGTCGCGGCTGCTCGTCCTGCGGGAGATGGCAGTGTACGGCGCGGCTTCCCGCGCCGTAGCCGCCCATGGCCCGGCCATCGCTATATCATCCTGGATATAACGACACCGAGGACCGCGAAAATGCGCACCCGCTCCGTCCTGGCCCTGTCTTCCCTGCTCCTGCCACCGCTGCCGGCCATCGCCGACGACGCCCCGCCCTCCACGCCGGTGTTCACCCTGGGCAGCGTCGACGTCCATGCCAAGCGCGACGGTTCGGCCACCGTCGCCGAGCGCACGCTGGACGCCGAGCGCATCCAGCAGCTGGACCGCGATACCGTCGGCGAGGCGGTCAGCGTGCTGGCCGGCGCGAGCCTGGCGCGCAACGCCCGCAACGAGGACCTGGTCTACCTGCGCGGCTTCGACCCGCGCCAGGTGCCGGTATTCCTCGACGGCATCCCGCTGTACGTCCCCTATGACGGCTACGTGGACTTCGGCCGCTTCACCACCTTCGACCTGGCGCAGATCCAGGTCGCCAGCGGCGCCGCCTCGCTGCTGTACGGGCCGAACATCCTCGGCGGCGCGATCAACCTGGTCAGCCGCCGTCCCGAGCGGCCGTTCGAGGGCAACCTGCGCCTGGGCATCGCCGACGGCGGCGAGCGCAAGGCCGCGGTGAACCTGGGCGGCCGCCAGGGCGACTGGTACTACCAGTTCGGCTGGTCGCTGCTGAAGGCCGACGACTTCCCGCTGCCCGACGGCTTCCGCGACTACAAGAGCGTGCCCACCGATACCGGCGACGCGCGCCGCAACGCCGACCGCGACGACCGCCGCCTGTCGTTCAAGCTCGGCTACACCCCGCGCGAGGGCGACGAATACGCCATCGGCTACGTGCGCCAGGACGGTGAGAAGGGCAACCCGGTGTACACCGGCACCGCGCGCAGCGGCATCCGCTACTGGCGCTGGCCGTGGTGGGACAAGGACAGCCTGTACGTCATCGGCAACACCCGGCTGGGCCAGCACACCACGCTGCGCACCCGCGTGTACCGCGACACCTACAGCAACGGCCTGAGCGCCTACAGCGACGGCAGCTACCAGGTCGAGCTGGACAACACCAGCTTCCCCAGCGTCTACGACGACCGCACCGTCGGCGGCTCGGCGACCCTGGCCAACACCGCGCTGGACCGCCACGAGCTGCAGCTGGCCGTCCACTACAAGGACGACCGGCACACCGACCGCAACCCGAACTCGCCGACCAAGGACTACCGCGACGTCACCACTTCGGTGGCGGTGGAGGACCGCTTCGCGCTGAGCCGGGCCTCGCACCTGCGCTTCGGCCTCGGCCACGACCGCCGCGAGGCCAGGCGCGTCTACGACTGGCCCACCGGCAGCGCCGACGCCACCAACGCCGTGCTCGAATACGTGCAGCAGCTGGCGCCGGACCGGCAGTGGTACGCCAGCGCCGCGCGCCGCACCCGTTTCCCGACCATCAAGGACCGCTATTCCGCGCGCCTGGGCGCGGCGCTGCCGAACCCGGACCTCGCGCCGGAGCACGCCACCCACTTCGAACTCGGCCTGCGCGGCCGCTGGTGGGAAGGCGGCCAGGTGCAGGCGGCGGTGTTCCACAGCCTGATCGACGACCTGATCCAGAACGAAGTGGTCGCCTCCACCGCCTGCGGCGGCAGCACCTGCAACCGCGCGCAGAACATCGGCCGCGCCCGCCACGTCGGCGCCGAGCTGGGCCTGCAACAGCAGCTGGGCGAGGACTGGGACCTGCAGGGCAGCTACGCCTGGCTGCGCCGCACCAACCTGGCGGACCGCAGCGTGGCCCTGCTCGACAGCCCCCGCCAGCGCCTGTTCCTGGCGCTGGGCTGGGCCGCGCTGCCGCAGCTGCGCCTGCAGGCCACGCTGGAGGCCGAGCAGGGCCGCAAGGTCAGCTACACGCCGGTACGCGACCTGCCCGGCTACGGCGCGGTCGGCCTGAAGGCGAGCTGGATGCCGCGCGACGGGCTGGGGCTGGACCTGGGCGTCCGCAACGTCGGCGACAAATGGTATGAACTGGCCGACGGCTATCCGATGCCCGGCCGCACCTGGTTCGCCAACGCCAACTGGAGATTCCGAGCATGACCGAGCCCGCCTCCGTCCGCATCGCCGCCGTGGTCCACGACGCCCTGGACGAACCGGACCCAGACGCGGTGCTGGCCGCCTTCGCCGCGCGGCAGCTGGCCGCCGGCCACCGCGTGCGTGGCCTGGTGGCGTTGCCGCACGTGCCCACGCCCACCGGCAAGCGCATGGCGCTGATGGACGTGGCCGACCCCGGTTCGCGCTATCCGATCAGCCAGGCGCTGGGGCCGGCCGCCTGCGGCTGCAACCTGGACCCGCGCGGCATCGCCGACGCCAGCATGGTGCTGCGGCGGGCATTGCGGGAGCCGGCCGAACTGGCCGTCGCCAACCGCTTCGGCACGCTGGAATCGCACGGGCAGGGCCTGGTCGACGAACTGCTGGCGCTGATGCTGGCCGGCATCCCGCTGCTGATCGTGGTGAACGCGCGCTACCTGGACGCCTGGCGCGATTTCACCGGCGGGCTGGCGCAGGAACTGCCGCCCCGGGACGAGGCGCTGCAGCGATGGTGGGACAACTGCCGCGCCACCCGGGCGGTGGCGGCATGAAGCGCCGCGCCCTGTTGCAGATGCTCGCGCTGGCGCCGGTGCTGGCGGCGGGCAACGGCCTGGTGCAGGCGATGCCGGCGCAGCGCGTACTGCGCCTGGGAGCGCCCGCGGGTACGCCCAGGCGGGTATTCGCGGCCGGCCCGCCGGCCGCGGTGCTGATCGCCGCGCTGGCGCCGGAACGCCTGCTGGGCTGGCCGATGCGGGTGTCGCCCGAAGCGCTGGACCAGCTGCCCGCGCCGCTGCGTTCGCTGCCGGTGATCGGCCGCCTGGCGGGTCGGGGCAGCACGGTGAGCCTGGAGCGGCTGCTCGCGATGCAGCCGGACCTGGTGCTGGATGCCGGCGACTTCGACGACAACTACCGTTCCTCCGCCGAACGGGTCTGGCAGCAGACCGGCATTCCCATCGAACTGGTGGCCGGGCGCTTGCCCGACCACCCGGCCCAGCTGCGCCATGTCGGCCGGCTGCTCGGCGTGGCCGCGCGCGGCGAAGCGCTGGCGCAGGCCGCCGAGGCGCAGCTGGCGCTGGTCGACGAGGTGCTGGCCGCGCGCCCGGTCGATACGCGGCCGACGGTGTACTACGGCCGTGGCAGCGATGGCCTGGAAAGCGGCCTGGCCGGTTCGATCAACACCGAGGTCATCGCGTTCTGCGGCGGCCGCAACGTCGCCGCCGCGGCCGGCAGCGGCGGCCTGGCGCGGGTCTCGATGGAGCAGCTGCTGGCCTGGGACCCGGACGTGGTCCTGACCCAGGACGCGGCCTTCGCTGCCGGCGCGCCGCAGGACCCGCGCTGGCGCAGCCTGCGCGCGGTGCGCGAGGGGCGCCTGTACTGCGCGCCCACGCTGCCGTTCGGCTGGCTCGACGGCCCGCCGGGAATCAACCGCCTGCCGGGGCTGGCGTGGCTGCTGGCGCGGCTGCATCCGGGCGCGGTCCCGGCGCTGGCGCCCGCCGCGCTGCGCGCCCGCATCGACGATCTCTACCGCCTGCTGTGGGGCCAGTGGCTGCCGGCGGACATCGCGCGCGCGCTGGAACACGCACGGTGAGAGCCGGCGCGATGCCGCGCTGGGCCTGGCACGCCGGCGGCTGGGGCCTGTTGCTGGCGATGCTGCTGCTGGCGTTCTCCGTCGGCCAGTTCCCGGTGCGGCCGGCGACGCTGCTGCAGGCGCTGGGCTCGCAGCTGCTGGGCATCGGCGAACCGGTCCCGCCGACGGTGCACGCGGCGCTGTGGCACATCCGCCTGCCGCGGGTGCTGGCGGCGGTGCTGATCGGCGCGGTGCTGTCGGCGGCCGGCGCCGCCTACCAGGCGATGTTCCGCAACCCGCTGGTGTCGCCGGACATCCTCGGCGTTTCCGCCGGCGCCGGGCTGGGCGCCTCGCTGGCGCTGTTCCTCGGCCTGCCGATGCTGCTGGTGCAGGGCCTGGCCTTCGCCGGCGGACTGGCGGCGGTGGGGCTGGTCTGCCTGGTCGCCGCGCTGGTGCGCCGGCACGAGCCGGTACTGGTGCTGGTGCTGGCGGGCGTGGCGGTGTCGGCCCTGCTCGGCGCCGGCATCTCGCTGCTCAAGCTGCTGGCCGATCCGTACACGCAGCTGCCGTCGATCACCTTCTGGCTGCTCGGTGGGCTCAACGCGGTGGTCGGCGACGACCTGCGCATCACCGCGCCGCTGCTGCTGGCCGGCCTGCTGCCGCTGGTGCTGCTGCGCTGGCGGGTGAACCTGCTCGCCCTGGGCGACGAGGAGGCCGCCGCGCTCGGCGTGGCGGTCACCCCGCTGCGCTGGACGCTGATCGCCGCGGCGACGCTGTGCACGGCGGCGGCGGTGTCGCTGGCCGGCATCATCGGCTGGGTCGGGCTGGTGGTGCCGCACATCGCGCGCCTGCTGGTCGGCGCCGACTTCCGCCGGCTGCTGCCGGCCAGCCTGCTGCTCGGCGCCAGCTTCCTGCTGGCCGCCGACACGCTGGCGCGCACGCTGGCGCCGATCGAACTGCCGCTGGGCATCCTCACCGCCTTCGTCGGCGTGCCGTGCTTCCTGCTGGTGCTGGCCCGCAGCGGGGGCCGCGCATGAACGCCCCGCCCACCCTGCTGGAAGCGCGCGCGCTGGCCATCGGCCACGGCGGCGTCGCGCTGGGGGCGCCATCCACACTTTCGGTGCGGGCCGGCGAAGTGGTGTGCCTGCTCGGCCCCAACGGCTGCGGCAAGACCACGCTGTTCCGCACCCTGCTCGGCCTGCTGCCGGCGGTGGCCGGCGAGGTGCGGCTGCATGGCCGGCCGTTGCGCGCCCACGACCGCGCGCAGCGCGCGCGCCTGCTCGGCTACGTGCCGCAGGCTGCGCCGCTGCCATTCGCCTGGCGCGTGCGCGAGCTGGTGGCGATGGGCCGCGCCGCGCACCTGGGCCTGCTGGCCATGCCGGGCCGCGCCGACGAAGCGATCGCCGAGGCCTGCCTGCACGAACTGGGCATCGCCGCCCTGTCCGCGCGGACGGTCGACACGCTCAGCGGCGGCGAACGGCAGCTGGTGCTGATCGCGCGGGCGCTGGCCCAGCAGGCACGGGTGCTGGTGATGGACGAGCCCACCGCCAGCCTCGACTTCGGCAACCAGCTGCGCATCCTCGACACCGTACGCGCGCTGGCCGGACGCGGCATCGGCGTGCTGCTGTCCACCCACCAGCCGCAGCATGCCCTGCAGGTGGCCGACCGCATCGCGCTGATGGCCGGCGGCACGTTGCAGGCGCAGGGACCGGCGCACGACGTCGCCACGCCCGGACGGCTGGCCGCGCTGTACGGTGTGGATGCCGCGCGCATCGCCGCCGCCCTTCCTGCCACCGCCGCCACGCCACGATGACCGCCCTGCCGCCGCCGATCGACCACGCCGCCCGCTACCGCCAGCACCTGCAAGCCTGCGGCTACCAGCCCAAGCCGGCCAGCGCCTGGGACGCGCGCGCCGCGCAATCGGGCTGGAAGCGCCACCATAACGACTACAGCGACGCCTTCCTGGCGCGGCTGGACCTGCACGGCGTAGACAGCGTGCTCGACGTCGGCTGCGGCCCCGGCCTGCTCAGCCTGCCCATCGCCGCGCAGGTGCGGCAGGTGCATGCGCTGGACTACAGCGCGGGCATGCTCGACGGCCTGCGCGCGGCGATCGCCCGCGACGGCATCGGCAACATCCAGCCGTGGCAGCTGTCCTGGGACGACGACTGGAGCGCGGTGCCGCGCTGCGACGCGGCCATCGCCTCGCGCTCGCTGATGGTGCCGGACCTGGCGCAGGCGCTGGCGAAACTGGACGCGCACGCGCGCCGGTACGCCTGCATCACCTTCGCCACCGGCCCGCGCACCGGCATCGCCGAGCTGGCCGCGCTGCTGGAGCGCCCGTGGACGCCGATGCCGGACCACCGCTACCCGATCAACCTGCTGCTGGACATGGGCCGCGAGCCGCGCGTCGACTACCTGCCGGTGTCGCCGCTCGACCGCGGCAAGGATGCGGAGGAACTGCTGCGGCAGGTCGAGTCGCTGTTCGGCGAACTCGACCCGCAGCAACGGCAGTCGGTGCGCGCCTGGCACGCCGCCTCGCCCGACAACCGCCTCGGGCTGGCGCCCACGCGCCGCTGGGCCTTCATCGGGTGGGAAACCGGGGACTGAGCGCGGACCAGTGCCGCACGGCTTCATCGGACCGCAGACGCGCGAGCAGATGCACGTCCATCTGTCCGTCACCACTGCGCTGGGCCGACAACCACGGGCGCCTCAAGCCGTGGACCGGTGCGAAGCTGTCGCCGGACTGGTGCACGACACGGCTTTGTCCAATCAGCCATGGCCGATACGCGGGACAGGGGCCCTGCCGCCAGTGGCGCCCGAACCCGTCGCGCGCGGGACGGCACTGGCTTTGCAGAGCGCTCCCCCAGCGCCATGAACCCCGCCACCGGGACCGCGCCGATGACCGCGCCGGCATCGCCCGGCGCGGTCATCCGTCTCAGGGCTGCGTGCCGCCCGCCGCGTTGCCCGGCGCCGCGCAGCGCATCGTCGAACCGCGGCAGCGGCGGCGGGCATCGTCCGTCATGCCCACGCCGGCTTCGTCCATGTACATCGGCGCGCTCCCACCCTGCTGGCCGTAGCGCACCTGCAGGCCGATGCTGTTG
>JAEWOJ010000113.1 GCA_023399815.1 Pseudomonadota bacterium
GAGCACATCCTCAAGCCGGTGCTGCCGAAGGCATGGCTGGACAAGCTGCCGAAGAACAAGGTGCACATCAACCCGACCGGCATCTTCGTGATCGGCGGCCCGGTGGGCGATTGCGGCCTGACCGGCCGCAAGATCATCGTCGACACCTACGGCGGCATGGCCCGTCACGGTGGTGGCGCGTTCTCCGGCAAGGATCCGTCCAAGGTTGACCGTTCGGCCGCTTACGCTGCCCGTTACGTCGCCAAGAACGTGGTTGCCGCTGGCCTGGCCGACAAGTGCGAAGTGCAGGTCTCCTACGCCATCGGCGTGGCCGAGCCGACCTCGATCTCGGTCACCACCTTCGGCACCGGCAAGATCCCGGACGCGCAGATCGAGAAGCTGATTCGCGCGCACTTCGACCTGCGCCCGTACGGCATCATCAAGATGCTCGACCTGATCCACCCGATGTACCAGCAGACCGCCGCCTACGGCCACTTCGGCCGCAAGCCGAAGGAATTCTCGTACGTCGACGGCGATGGCAAGACCCAGAACGCCACGGCGTTCTCGTGGGAGAAGACCGACCGCGCCGAAGCGCTGCGCAAGGCCGCCAAGCTCAAGTAAGGCCGCAATGCCGCATGACCGGAAAGGCCGCCCGCAAGGGCGGCTTTTTCGTTTGCGCCCAAGCCAGCCTTCAAGCCCTTGTGGAAGTTGCGGGAGCGACGTGAGTCGCGACCGGGCATTGCCGGCAAAGCCTCATCGCGACCCACGTCGCTCCTGCAAAGCTCCCGCAAAGCGCATCCAGCAATCGCGTTGCGCTAGCCTGCGCCTTCCACCCCAGCGGCAGCCGCCATGTCTGACCCCAAAGCCCACCGCTTGTCGATGACCGTATTGATGACGCCGGAGATGGCCAACTTCTCCGGCAAGGTCCACGGCGGCGCGGTGTTGCGCCTGCTCGACCAGGTCGCCTATGCCTGCGCCAGCCGCTACGCCGGCAACTACGTGGTCACGCTGTCCGTCGACCAGGTGACGTTCCGCCAGCCCATCGCGGTCGGCGAACTGGTCACCTTCCTCGCCTCGGTGAACTACACCGGCACCTCGTCGATGGAGGTGGGCATCAAGGTGGTCGCCGAGGACATCCGCAAGCGCAGCGTGCGCCACGCCAACAGCTGCTTCTTCACCATGGTCGCGGTGGACGACGATGGCAAGCCGACGCCGGTGCCTACGCTACAGCCGGGGACCGGCGACGAGAAGCGCCGCTACGCCGCCGCGCAGATCCGCCGCCAGCTGCGGCAGGAAATGGAGCAGCGCCACCTGGAACTGCTCAGGAGCAGCCCTTCCTCCCTGCCGGACGGCGAGTAACGGCGCATCGTGCGGCAGGTGGCGTGCGCCGCCTTGTTCCGGCGCGCGCTTCCAGCGCCAGCACGCTGGCCGCATATGTCTGTTTCGTCGTGCGGCATGCGCCGCGCCACGTACCACGCCTCGCGCGCAGCCACGCAGGTCCCGCGTCCGCTGGGCGATCCGCGTGGCACGCCGCTAAAGATCGACACCGGCACAACTACCCCGCGCGCATCGCCTCCTTCCCATCCGGCACGCCGCCTCAGCCGGTGTTCTGCACGCCCTGCGAGACGCCGTTCACGCAGGCCACCAGCGCGCGCAGCAGCGCCTCGTCCTCGCGGCCGCTCTGCCGCCAGCGCTGCAGCAGGTCCACCTGCAGGGTGCTGATCGGATCGATGTAGGGGTTGCGCAGGCGGATGGACAGCGCCAGCCGCGGATCGTGTCCGAGCAGTTCCTGCTGGCCGCTCAGGCGCTTGACCCAGTGCGCGGTCAGGTCCAGCTCGTCGCGGATCAGCGGGAAGAAACGCGCGTGCAGCGGCCCGGCCAGCTTCGAGAACTGTTCGGCGATGTGGATGTCGCCCTTGCTCAGCACCATCGCCATGTCGTCGAGAAAGGTGGCGAAGAACGGCCAGTCGTGCGCCATCTCGCGCAGCGTTTCCTCGTGGCCCGCAGCGACGGCGGCCTGCAGGCCGCTGCCGACGCCGAACCAGCCGGGGATCACCGCCCGCGCCTGGCTCCAGGCGAACACCCACGGGATCGCGCGCAGGTTGGACAGCGCCGCGTCCTGGCCAAGCCGGCGCGACGGCCGCGAGCCCAGGGTCATGCGCTCGATCACGTCGATGGGCGTGGCCTGGCGGAAATAGTTCATGAACCCGGCGTCGCCGACGAAGGCGCGGTAGGCGCGCGTGCTTTCGGCCGCCACCACGTCCATCACCGGCTTCCAGCCTTCCTCGCGCGGCTCGGGCGCGCGCGGGCGCAGACTGGCGCGCAGCACCGCGCCGGCCGACTGCTCCAGCGAGCGCAGCGCCAGCGCGCGGATGCCGTACTTGCGGTGGATCACCTCGCCCTGCTCGGTCACGCGCAGGCGGCCGCCGATGCTGCCGCGCGGCGAGGCATCCACCGCGTGCGTGGTCTTGGTGCCGCCGCGACTGATCGAACCGCCGCGGCCGTGGAAGAAATTCAGTTGCACGCCGTATTCGGCGGCCACGGCGAGCAGTTCCACCTGCGCCTGCTGCAGGCCCCAGCGCGAGGCGGCGATGCCGCCGTCCTTGCCGCTGTCCGAATAGCCGAGCATCACCATCTGCACGTCGCCGCGCGCGGCCAGGTGCGCGCGGTACACCGGGTCGGCCAGCAGGTCGCGCAGGGTCGCGGTGCCGCGGCGCAGGTCGTCCACGGTCTCGAACAGCGGGGCGATGTCCAGCGGCACCGCGTTGCCGGCGTCGACCAGGCCGCCGCGCCGCGCCAGCGCCAGCACCGCGAGCACGTCGCCGCGGTCATGCGCCATAGAGATGATGTAGCTGCCCAGCGCATCGGCGCCATGGCGGCGGTGCGCGTCGGCCAGCGCCGCGAACACCTTGTCCAGGCGCTGCCCGGCTTCGTCGTCTCCTTGCGGCAGCGCGGCCTCACCCGCCGCGTAAGGCGACAACAACTGCGCGCGCGCCGCGTCGTCGAGCGCGTCGAATGCTTCCTGTCCCCCCAGCACCTCGGCCAGCGCGCGCGCGTGCACGCTCGATTCCTGGCGCACGTCCAGCCGCGCCAGGTGGAAGCCGAAGGTGCGCACGCGCCACAGCAGGCGTCGCACCGAGAACCAGCCGGCATGCCTGCCCTTGTTCGCTTCCAGGCTGTCGAGGATCAGCCGGATGTCGCCGATCAACTCCTCCGGCGACGCATACGCGCCCGGCGCGTCGTCGAGCGTGGCCTGCAGCCGCGCGCGCATGCGGTCGTTGAGCAGGCGGTACGGCATGTCGGCATGGCGCGGGCGCGACTGCACCTGCGGCAACAGCGCACGGTATTCCTCCACGCGCGCGCGCACCGCCTCGCTCACCCCCACCAGCTCGGTGGACTGGCTGAGCAGGCTGGCGAGCTTGAGCAGGTCCTTCTGGTACAGCTCCAGCACCGCGTCGCGCTGCGCGTTCAAGGTCGCGGCGATGGTGGCCGCATCGACGTTGGGGTTGCCGTCCATGTCGCCGCCGACCCAGGTGCCGAAACGCACCAGCCGCGGCAGCGGCAAGGTACGGCCCCAGGTATCGAGCAGCGCCTGTTCCAGCGATTCGTAGAACACCGGCATCACCCGGTACAGCACGCGGGTGAGGTAGAAACCGACGTGCTCGCGCTCGTCCTCCACGCTGGGCCGCACCGGCGAGGAATCGGCGGTCTGCCACGAGGCGGTGAGCGCCATGCGGAAGCGCGCGGTGTCGGCGGCCTGCTCGCCCGGCGTGCGCTGGCCGTCGAGGTTGTCGACCAGGCTGGCCACCATCAGCTGCTCCTTCTCCAGCAGCGCGCGGCGCACGGCCTCGGTGGGATGGGCGGTGAACACCGGCTCGATGTCGATGCGCGGCAGCCACTGCACCAGTTCTTCCAGCGTCACGCCCTGCGCCTTGAGCTGCTGCAATGCGTCCTGCAGGCCTTCGGGCTGCGGGCGCTTGGTGCCGGCGCGCTGGTAGTCGCGGCGACGGCGGATGCGGTGCACGCGCTCGGCGATGTTGACCACCTGGAAGTAGGTGCTGAACGCGCGCACCAGCGCCTCGGCCTGGCGCGGCGCGCGCCCGGCCAGCTGCGCGCTGAGCGTGGCCAGCGGCGCCTGGCTCTCGCGGCGCGCGATCGCGGCGGTGCGTACGTCCTCCACTTCATCGAGGAACGCGGGTGAGACCTGTTCGGAAAGAAGGTCGCCGACCATCGCGCCGAGGCGACGCACGTCGTCGCGCAGGGGCAGGTCGGGCGTGGCGAAGACGACGCTGCTGCGGTACTCGTTCATCCGGGAAGCGGGGCCTCGGGAGCGGGAACGTCCCCAAGCCTAACCGAAAAGATTTCCGGTTTTTGCAGTGCATCATCGATGAAACCGTTGCACCTGCATGTTGTCCGGCCGCTGTCTTTGCGGACACGGACGCGGGAATCCGCGATGGCCCCATGGACACGGCATGACGTGCCGCGCAGTCGTCCGCACTTCCGGCACGGCGCCCGACCGCTGGTCGCGCGGCGGTGTTTGGCTTTGTGGCAGGCGCAATGAGCAGTGCCGACCAACGGTCGGCACCCACCGCAGCTAGAAGAATCTGGTGGTACCGGAGCTAGAAGAATCTGGTAGTGCCGGCCGCTGGCCGGCATCCGCAGGAAAGATGGAAAGCCCACCAGCGACCAGTTTGTCCGACAACAACGCTCGCCTTCAGCCTGCGCGGGCTCGTCCGCGATGCTCTTGGCGCAGCGATTCTCGAACCGAACGAGAGCATCGCGGACATGGTCCGCTTCCCCTCGGCTTTTCGCTCTCCGCCGGTGCGGGGCCAATCCCGCACCGGCGTCCACCTCAGGGACCGCCCGCCTGCTGCATCTGGCTCGGCGCCGTGCAGCGCATCGTCGAACCGCGGCAGCGGCGGCGGGCATCGTCCGTCATGCCCACGCCGGCTTCGTCCATGTACATCGGCGCGCTCCCACCCTGCTGGCCGTAGCGCACCTGCAGGCCGATGCTGTTG
>JAEWOJ010000173.1 GCA_023399815.1 Pseudomonadota bacterium
CCTATTCGGCGCTGCGCCTGTCCGGCGCCGCCGCGCGGGTGGCCTATGGGGGCGCCGAGGCGGTGCCGCTGGTGCGCCTGCCGGCGCTGCCGCAGGCGCTGTCGCAGCTGCGCGACGCCGGCTTCGCGCTGGCCGCCACCCTGGTGGAAGGCGGCGACGACCTGTTCGCCACGCCGCTGCCGGCGCGCATGGTCTACGTGATGGGCGCCGAGGGCGAGGGCATGGACCGCAGCCTGGCCCAGCACTGCGACCTGCGCCTGTCGATCCCCGGCACCGGCGCGGTGGAGAGCCTGAACGTGGCCGCGGCCACGGCGGTGTTCCTGTCGGGCCGGCACTACCGGAAGGATGTTGGCACCCGGCTGTTGAGCGGGCGGCACCCGCGATGGTCCTGGTGGACAGGGGGAGGCGTTGGAAAAAGCATGCAGGAGGACTGGTATACACACCAGCGCATGGACGCCAATGCCCTCGGACGTGAAGCCCTTGGTCTGCCCTCGAACGAGTGGGCCAAGCTTGCCCTTGATCTGATCGAGAGTCTGGAGAATCTTTCGGATCGCGAGATTGCAGGACTCTGGCTCACCGAGAGCCAGCGTCGCGTTCGGCAGATCGACAACGGAGAGGTCGTCATGATCCCTGCCGAGGTCATCGCAGCCCGCACGGCCGACCTCCTGCGGTGAGGGTTGCCTACACCCGGCGGCTGCGGCGGAGCATCTAGATCAAGTCGATCACTACAAGACGCTGTAGTCCGGTGTTGGCCAGGGGTTGCGCCGAGGAGTTCCAGGCAACGCCTGCCTATATCGTTGGGGGCGTACAACGATTTCCCGTGGTCGTCGATCTAGGGATCCGCTGCTGTCTTCTCCCGCGGTTTCCCATTGCGATCCATTTCCGTGCAGACGGAAATGAAGTCCAGATCCTTGCCGTGGCCCACAAGCGCCGGCGGCTGCTCTACCGGGCGGCACGACTCCAGCGATTCAAGCCGGCGAGCTCACTCCTTCGTTACCCGCGATAGCCGTTGCTGATCGGATAACGCCGCTCGCGGCCGAACGCGCGGCGCGAGACCTTCGGCCCCGGCGCGGCCTGGTGCCGCTTCCACTCGCTGATGCGCACCAGCCGCAGCACGCGCTCCACCACCTCCGGCGCGTAGCCGGCGGCGACGATGTCGTCGTGCGACTGTTCCTGGTCGATGTAGCGGTAGAGGATGCCGTCGAGCACGTCGTAGGCCGGCAGCGAATCCTGGTCGGTCTGGTTCTCGCGCAGTTCGGCCGAGGGCGCGCGCGCGATCACCGCCGGCGGGATCACCGGTGCGCCGCCCACGGTGTTGCGCCACTTCGCCAGGCCGTAGACCTCGGTCTTGTACAGGTCCTTCAGCGGCGCGTAGCCGCCGCACATGTCGCCGTAGATGGTGGCGTAGCCGACCGCGTACTCGCTCTTGTTGCCGGTGGTCAGCAGCAGCCCGCCGAACTTGTTGGCCAGCGCCATCATGATCACGCCACGGCTGCGCGACTGCAGGTTCTCCTCGGTCACGTCGGCGGCCTGGCCCTCGAACATCGCCGACAGCGACTGCATCAGCCCCTGGAACGCCGGTTCGATCGGCACCGTCTCCAGCTTCACGCCCAGCGCGCGGCACTGCTCGGCGGCCAGGTCGTTGGACAAGCCTGCGGTGTAGCGCGAGGGCAGGGCCACCGCGGTGACGTTGTCCGCGCCCAGCGCATCGACCGCCAGCGCCAGCACCAGCGCCGAGTCGATGCCGCCGGACAGGCCCAGCCATACCTTGCCGAAGCCGTTCTTGCGGCAATAGTCCTGGATGCCGCGGGTCACCGCGCGCCACGCCAGCGCGTCCATGCTCTCGTCGCCGTCGTCGATCCAGCGCAGCGGCGTGAACGCGCGCGCGTCGGCGTCGTACTCGACCACCAGCATCTCCTCGGCGAAGGCCAGCGCCGCCGGATGCACCGTGCCGTCGCCGTCGGCCACGACCGAGGCGCCGTCGAACACCAGCGCGTCCTGCCCGCCGACGAGGTTGACGTAGGCGATGGCGGCGCCGCCGTCGCGGCTGCGCTCGGCCAGCAGCGCGTCGCGCTGCGCGTGCTTGCCGCGCTCGTAGGGCGAGGCGTTGGCGACCAGCACCAGCTCGGCGCCGTCGGCCACGGTGGCGGCCATCGGCTCGGCGAACCACAGGTCCTCGCAGACCAGCAGCCCGACCTGCACGCCGCCGACCTCGAACACGCAGTTGCCGCCGTCCGGATCGACGTCGAAATAGCGGCGCTCGTCGAACACCGCGTAGTTGGGCAGCTCGCGCTTGCGGTAGGTGGCGGCGACGGAGCCGTCGCGCAGCACGCTGGCGGCGTTGTACACGACCGCGCCGGCGCTCTGCGGCCAGCCGACCACGGCGACGATGCCCTGCACCTGCGCGGCGATCCGCGCGACCGCCTGCTCGCACTCGTGCAGGAACGCCGGGCGCAGCAGCAGGTCTTCCGGCGGATAGCCGCTGATCGCCAGTTCCGGGAACAGCACCACGTCGGCGCCGTATTCGTCGCGCGCGATCTGCGTCAGCTCGATGATGCGCGCGCTGTTGCCGGCCACGTCGCCGACCGGGAAGTCGTATTGCGCCAGGGCGATGCGGAGGGATCGGGACATGGAGCGGCTGCCTTGCTGTGCGATGGCGGCATTATCCCGTAGGAGCGCACTTGGGTGCGCGATGGGGTTGTAGGGCAGTCATCAGGAATCGCCCCCTCCCTTTCGTGCCTTGCACGAAGGGGGTGAGGATGGCCTGCTTGCGCGGCATTGCCGCGCGGGCCTGGCGAACGCCCGATGCGCTGCATCGGGCCGGCCAGTTGGGGAGGGGGGGCTTTGGATGTTCGCGTACAGCAACGGCCCACCTCCCAGCCTTCCCCCGCCCGCTTCGCGGGCAAGGGGAGGGGCAAGAGCCGGCAAAGCCCCATCGCGCACCCAGGTGCGAATCACTCCTTCGGCGGCACCACGTCCTTGGCCTCGCTGCCGAAACTGCCATCGGCCTCGGCGGCGAGATAGGCGAACACGGTGTAGGCGGCCACGTTCTGCGCCAGCGCCTTGGGGTCGATCTTGTCCAGCGTGTCGTCGGCGGTGTGGTGCAGGTCGAAATAGTCGGTCCCGTCCTGCGCCAGCCACGCCCATGCCGCGCCCTTGCCCGCCAGCGGGCCCACGTCCGGGCCGGGGCCGCCGGCGTCCGGGCGGTACTCGATGCCCAGCGGCGCCAGCACCCGGGCGATCTGCGCGGTGGCTTCGCGCGAATCGGCAGGATTGCCCGAGCCGGTGTTGAACGCGTAGATGCGGCCGGCGCCGAAGTCGCTCTCGGCGGCGATCTGCTGCAGCGGGATTTCCTTGGCCTTGACGCGCGCGGCGGCGTAGGCGAAGCCGCCGTGCAGGCCCTGCTCCTCGTTGGCGAAGGCGATCACGCGGATGGTGCGCTTGGGCGCCTGCTTGAGCTGGCCGATCAGGTGGCCGGCAGCCATGGTGATGCCGACGCCGGCACCATCGTCGATCGCGCCGGTGCCCAGGTCCCAGGAATCGAGGTGGCCGCCGATCACCACCACTTCCTTCGGCAGGCTGCGGCCGGTGATCTCGCCGATGACATTCTGCGAGGTGTAGCGGCCGTCCCAGCCGCAGTCCAGCGCCATGCGGATGCGGGTCGGGCCGCGCGCGACCAGCCGCGCCAGCTGGTCGGCGTCGGGCACCGACAGCGCCGCCGACGGCACCGGGGTCAGGCCTTCGTCGAAGCGGGTGATGCCGGTATGGGGCACGCGGTGCGAATCGGTGCCGGCCGAACGCATGATGTAGCCGACCGCGCCCTTGCGGATCGCCTCGGACGGGCCGCGGCTGCGGATGGTGCCGCCGATGCCGTAGTCCTCGCCGCTGCGGCTGCGCGTCATCTGGTAGTCGATGAAGGCGATCTTGCCGGCCAGCGAGCCTTCCGGTGCGGCCTTCAGCGCTTCGAGGCTGTCGAAGCGCACCACCTCGCCCTCGGCGCTGCCGCCGGGGCTGCCGCCCAGCGCGGTGATCGCCAGCGGCTGTGCGTGCGTGCCCAGCACCTGCGCGTGTTCGCTGCGGCGTTCCCACTTGGGGAAGGTGACCGGCTCGGTCCACACCTTGTCGAAGCCCAATGCCTTGAACCGGGCCTTGGCCCATTCCACCGCGCGCACATCGGCCTCGCTGCCGGCCAGGCGCGGGCCGACCTCGGTGGTCAGCGATTCGACCACCTTCCAGCCGGTGTCGTCGGCCAGCGCCTGCTCGCGCAGCTGCGCGGCCTGGGCCAATGCCTGCTCGGAGATACGGGTGGGCGCGGCCTGCGCGCTGGCGCAGGCGAGCACGGCGGCGATGGCGAAGGCAAGACGGCGCATGCTGGGCTCCATGAACGGGAAAGCCGCGAGCATACGCCTGCGGCTTTCGTCGGGACCGTGCTGGAGGTCACCGCTGTGCCGTCCCTTCTCCCTCCGGGAGACTGCTCGGCAGGATTGCCGGGTTGCACGGTGGAACCGCTCGAAGCGGTAAGGCACAGGAATGTGCCGGATGCCGGTGCAGGCAGGAGTGGCTGAGGGGCGCCGTGGAGAGAGATCGTGCAGCCGTTGCGATGAGGGCGCGTTGCTACGCGTCCGGATGGCGAACGATCAGGCGTTGCTTCTGGTGCGTCCGGGCAGATGCGCGGCGATGTGCGCCTCATGACGGGGCCGCAGGTGCTTTCTTGCGGCGCTTCTCACTTCCGCTTCGCACCACGGCCCCTGCGCTGGCGCAAGGGCCGTGGAGAGGCCGCGAACCCGTGGTTCGCAGACCTGCCCCTCTCACTTAGGGTGGGAGAGGGGCTTCGAGGCATCACTTCTTCAGGTTGTCGCGGATCTCGCGCAGCAGCAGCACTTCCTCGCTCGGCGCGGCCGGCGCTTCTTCCTTCTTGCGCGAGAGCCGGTTGATCACCTTGACCACCATGAAGATGGCGAAGGCGATGATGACGAACTGGATCAACGTGTTGATGAAGTCGCCATAGCCCAGCACCACCGCCGGGATTTCCTTGCCGTCGGCGTCGATCCGGGCCGGGGCCAGCGTCCAGGCAAGGCTGGAGAAATCCACCTTGCCGATCAGCAGGCCGAGCGGCGGCATGATCACCTTGTCCACCAGCGAAGTAACGATCTTGCCGAACGCGCCGCCGATCACGACACCGACCGCCAGGTCGATGACGTTGCCGCGCATCGCGAATTCCTTGAACTCACTGATCATTCCCATGTGTCTCTCCTGTAGGCATGCATGAAGGGGAAGCGGGCACAGACTACTCCGGCGCAGTTCATCCGGCGATCGTGCCGTCGCGGCGGGCGATGTCGCCCAGCCGCGCGCTGAAGCGGTCGCCGGGCTGCAGCGCGGCCACGCCGGCGGGCGTGCCCATGAACACCAGGTCGCCGGCGCGCAGCGCGTAGAGCCTGGACAGTTCGTGCAGGATTTCCGGCACGTTCCAGATCATGTTGTCGAGCGTGGAATGCTGGCGCAGCTGGCCGTTGACCTCCAGCGACAGCTCCAGCGGACCCAGGTCGCCCACCTGCGCGGCCGGCACCAGTTCGCTGACCGGCGCGGAATGGTCGAAGCCCTTGGCGATGTCCCACGGGCCACCCTTGGCCTTGGCCGCGGCCTGCAGGGCGCGGCGGGTCAGGTCCAGGCCGACGCCGTAGGCCAGCACCAGCGACATCGCCTGGTCGACCGGCAGCACGCCGGCCGGCGCGTCCTTGCCGAGCGCCACCACCAGCTCGACTTCATGGTGCAGGTCGGACGTGGCGGACGGATACGGAACCGCCGCATCGCCGGTGACGATGGCATCGCCGGCTTCATGAAGAACATCGGCTGGCCGCGCTCGGCCGCCGACGCGGGGGCGTTGGCGCCCATCTCGCGCGCGTGGTCGGCGAAATTGCGGCCCACGCAGTAGATGCGGCGCACGGGAAACGTGCCGCCGCCCGCCACCGGAATGCGGGGGATGGGCGGGGTGGGGATCAGGTCGGTCATGGTTCGTCCGGGAAACGAGGGGCAGGCGCCATGATGCCGGACGGTCGAGCCGCGCAGGTAGTGCCGGCCGCTGGCCGAACACGCGCCATCGCATTCGCGCTGACGCCCCACGGTTTGCGCCGCAAACCGCGGGCCCCGTCTGTCATCCTCCATCCCCCCGCCGCTTCGCGGCCGCCCCCTGACTCAGGGGGCTTTCCTCCAGATATGCACG
>JAEWOJ010000160.1 GCA_023399815.1 Pseudomonadota bacterium
CCGCGACAGCCCGCTGTGCGGGGGCTCAAGGGGAAAGCCCCGTCGCGACTGGCGTCGCTCCTACAGCTCCGACAGTTCCAATGGGCGAGTCTCAGCCCAGGCTGCGCGCGGTGTTGATGATGTTGACGCCGTCGAAGCGGGTGGTGGCCGAGCCGTGCGACACCGCCGAGACCTGCCCCGGCTGGCCCTTGCCGTCGAAGAACGAGCCGCCCAGGCGGAAATCGCGCGCATCGCAGATGGCCGAGCAGGCGTTCCAGAACTCCGGCGTGCGGATCTGGTAGGCCGCGTCCTCGACCATGCCGGTGATCTCGCCATTTTTGATCTGGTAGCAGAGCTGGCCGCCGAACTGCGCGTTGTAGCGCTGCTGGTCGATGGAGTACGAGCCGCGGCCGTGGATGTAGATGCCGTTCTCCACTTCCTTGACCATCTGCGCCGGCGTCAGCGGCGCCTTGCCCGGGGCCAGCGACACGTTGGCCATGCGCTGGAACTGCACGCTCTTCCACGAATCGGCGTAGCTGCAGCCGTGCGAGGCGTTCTCGCCGAGGATGTGCACCTCGTCGCGGGTGGCCTGGTAGTTGACCAGGATGCCGTCCTTCACCAGGTCCCAGCGCCGGCACTTCACGCCCTCGTCGTCGTAGCCCACCGCGCCGAGGCTGTAGGGCTCGGTCTTGTCGGCGGTGAAGTTGACGATGTCGCTGCCCCAGCGGAAACCGGCGTCGCGCTTGTCCAGCGTGGCGAAGCTGGTGCCGGCGTAGTTGGCCTCGTAGCCGAGCACGCGGTCCAGCTCCAGCGGGTGGCCGACGTTCTCGTGGATGGTCAGGAACAGGTTGGACGGGTCCAGCACCAGGTCGTACTTGCCCGGCTTGACCGACGGCGCGGCGAGCTTCTCGCGCGCCTGCCTGGCCGCGGCGATGGCGTCCTCCACCGGGTCGTAGGAGTGGCCGTAGCCGACCACGCCGCCGGGCAGGTGGTACTTGCCGGCGGCATCGCCATCGAGGAATTCCCAGCCCATGCCGGCCGGCGCCGACAGCCCGTTGCGGGTGCGGAACCTGCCGCTGGCGGTATCGATGGCGGTGGCGGTGAACGGCAGCCAGATGCGGTGTACGTCCTGGTCGATCCACGAACCGTCGCTGGAAGCGAAGTACTTCTGCTCGTTGACCAGGAACAGCTGCGAATTGATGAAGCTGGCGCCGGCGTTGAGCGCGGCGGCATTGATCGACAGCAGCAGGTCCACCTTGTCCTTGACCGGCACCGCCATCGCGTTGCGGCGGATCGGCGTCTGCCAGCGCACCTCGCCCACGCCGGGCGTCGGCGCCAGCTGCACCGGCCGGGTCTGGATTTTCGCGTTCGCGCGGGCGATGGCCAGCGCCTGCGCCACCGCCGCGGCCACGCCCTGTTCGGTGGACTGGTTGCTGGCGGCGAAGCCCCAGGCGCCATCGACGATCACGCGGATGCCGACGCCGGCCGACTCGCTGTTGGTGACGTTCTGGACCTTGTCCTCGCGGGTGACGATGGCCTGGTTGAGGTAACGGCCGATGCGCACGTCGCAGTAGCTGGCGCCACCCTTCCTGGCCAGCGCCAGCACGGTATCGGCCAGCACCTTTTTGCGCGCCACGTCGGCCGGCGCCAGCAGTTCCTCGGCGGCGATCAGGCGGGCATTGGGCAGCATCATGCCGGCGAGGCCGAGGCCGGAAAGCGCAAGGAACTGGCGGCGTTGCATGCGGGACTCCAGGGGTGGGGCGATGCGGGCATCGCGCGGGACCCCCGAATCTCGGCTGCGGCGCGGTGCAGGCACAAGTGACCATGGTCATGCGTGGCGCGGACTGGCCCTGCGGCACAATCGGCCGGGTCACGAACACGCCCGCCGCGATGACCGCCAAGCCCCACACCGAGTCCTGCGACCGCAACCGCGAGCCGATCCTCGCGGTGCTGCGGCGCCACCTGGGCGACGCCCGCAACGTGCTGGAGATCGGCAGCGGCACCGGCCAGCACACGGTGCATTTCGCCGCGGCGATGCCATGGCTGCGCTGGCAGGCCAGCGATCACCGCGACCACCTGCCCGGCATCGGCCAGTGGCTGGACGAGGCCGCGCTGCCCGACACGCCGGCTCCGCTGGAACTGCAGGCGGTCGCGGGCGGCGGGCTGCAGCCCCTGCCGCCGTTGCCGGTCGCCGATGGGGTGGCCGGCTTCGATGCGGTGTTCACCGCCAACACCCTGCACATCATGGGCTGGGACGAGGTGCAGGCGCTGTTGGCCGGGCTGCCGTCGCTGATGGCCCCGGATGCGCTGTTCATCGCCTACGGGCCGTTCAACTACGGCGGCGATTTCAGCAGCGACAGCAACCGCGCCTTCGACGGCTGGCTGAAGGCGCGCGACCCGCGCTCGGGCATCCGCGATTTCGAGGCGGTGGACGCGCTGGCCCGTGCGCAGGGCCTGGAACTGCGCGAGGACGTGGCGATGCCGGCCAACAACCGCACCCTGGTATGGCGGCGGACGCCGATGAAGAGCGGCTAGGATGCGGAAACTTCAACGCGAGGCAGGGGGACGGATGCAGGGGCGCAACTGGTTGTTGGCGATGGCGCTGGGCCTGGCGCCGCAGGCGGGCGCGCAGGCGCAGGACGGCGATGCGCTGCAGGCGGCGATGCAGGTTCAGGCCCGCTACCCGGGCGTGATCGAGCTGGAGGTGGACGCCAGCGACGTCGAGCGCCGCATCCAGCGCGTGCGCGAGCGCATCCCGGTGGTGCCCGGCCCGCTGACCCTGTGGTATCCGCAATGGATTCCCGGCAACCATGCGCCGACCGGTCCGATCAACCAGATGGCCGGACTGACGATCCGCGGCAATGGCCGGCCACTGCCATGGATCCGCGATTCGATCGACATGTACGCTTTCCGGCTGCAGGTGCCCGAAGGCGTGGACGTGCTCGACGTCGAGTTCCAGTACCTCTCGCCCACCGCCGCCGACCAGGGCCGGGTGGCGATGACGCCCAACCTGCTCGACCTGCAATGGCATCGCGTGGTGCTGTATCCGGCCGGCTTCGATGCGCGCGGCATCCAGGTGAAGCCGGCGCTGCGCCTGCCCGAGGGCTGGCGCAGCGGCACGGCGCTGGACGTCGCCCAGCGCAGCGGCGCGACCGAGCATTACGCGCCGGTGTCGCTGATGACGCTGATCGATTCGCCGGTCTACGCCGGGCGCTGGTTCAAGCGCTTCGCGCTCGACGACAAGGCCGCGCAGCCGGTGTGGCTGGACGTGGTGGCCGAGAACCCGCAGGCGCTGCAGGCCGACCCGGAGGTACTGGACGCGCACCGCGCGCTGGTGCGCGAGGCCGACAAGGTGTTCGGGCCGCGCCCCTACACCCGCTACGACTTCCTGCTGGCGGTGTCGGACGTTTTCACCGGCATCGGCCTGGAGCATGCGCAGTCCAGCGAGAACGGCATGCACGACGGCTACCTGCGCGGCGAGCGCCCGTTCGCCGACAACGACCTGCTGCCGCACGAATACACCCACGCATGGATCGGCAAGGCCTGGCGCCCGCGCCCGACCTGGGTGCCGCACTACAACGCGCCGATGCGCAACGACGCGCTGTGGATGTACGAAGGCCAGACCCAGTACTGGGCGGTGGTGCTGGCCGCGCGCTCGGGCCTGTGGAACCCCGGTTATGCCATGGCGATGCTGGCGCAGCTGCAGGCCAACTACGCCACCCAGCCGGGGCGGCAATGGCGCGACCTGCACGACACCGTCCACCAGGGCATCCTCGATTTCAACGCCAAGCCGCAGGCGTGGGCGGACTGGCAGCGCGCCTTCGAGTTCTACAACGAGAGCACGCTGTTGTGGCTGGGCGTGGACGCGCGGCTGCGCGCGCTGTCCAGGGGCAGGGTGACGCTGGATGACTTCGCCAGGCGCTTCCACCAGGGCGGCGCGCAGGGCGAGATCCGCCTGTACGACCGCGACGACGTGATGCAGGCGCTGGAAGCAGTGCAGCCCGGCGCGTGGGACGCCTTCATCGGCCAGCGCCTGGACGCGCGCGACGGCAGCGCGCCGGACGGCCTGCAGGCGGCGGGCTGGGAGCTGTACTACAGCGAGGAGCCGAACCTGGTCGTCGCCGACGGCGAGGCCGATGGCCTGGCCGACCTGCAGTACTCGCTGGGCCTGAAGGCCGGCAGCGACGGCGCGCTGCAATGGGTCGGCTGGGACAGCCCGGCGTTCAAGGCCGGACTGGCCAAGGACGTGACGCTGGTGGCGGTGAACGGGACGGCGTACAGCGGCGGCCGCCTGAAGCAGGCGGTGACCGATGCGAAGAGCGGCACGCCGATCGAACTGATCGTGCGCCAGGCCGACGACTACCGCACGGTACGCATCGACTACCGCGACGGCCTGCGCTACCCGCACCTGCGCCGCATCGCCGGCAGCGCCGACCTGCTGACGAAGATTCTTGCGCCGCGGCGTTGAATCGCGCGGAGTGGAAGCGCCCGCGGTACGGGGCGCTTGCGGGTCATCGAATGGCCTGGAGCCTGGCCAGGCAGCGTTCGCAGGACAGCTGGATTTCCTGCAGCAACCGGTCGAGTACCGGGTGGGCGATGCCTTCGTCCCGTAGTTGTCCCTGCACGCGCTGCGCCGCATCGGGCAGCAGCAGGCACATGGCTGCAAGCGTGTTCAGCGCCCACGTGGGGTCCAGCCGCAGGCTGGTGGCGGTGGCCTGCCAGTCTTCCGGGCGGATATCCCACCAGCGGTAGTGGTTGCCGATCTTCATCGCCATTTTGATCTTGCGCTTCTGCAGCTGCGGGTAGGGCAAGGCGCTGGAAATGTCGTACAGCGGAGCAAGACGGACGTTGCCGCCGGCGCCGAACAGCAGCGAGTAGTTCTTGGCATGGGCATCCGTGCCGCCGATCAGGTAGTTGAAGGCCAGTGCCGCGAACAGGGTTTCCACGTCGTTGCGCGGCTGCGAGGAGTGATCCCACAGCACCTTCGCCAGATCGGCCGGCCCGGGCCCGCCCTGGCTCTGGTACTTGATCTGCGGCATCACGCCCAAGGCCTGGCAGAAGTCCTCCTGATGCACGCGCACCAGATTTCCGTTCATGCGGGCGCGGTCGTAGCGGCTGACGCAGATGGCGGTTTCCCCGCCGATGTCGATCTTCTCGACAGTGGCGGCCGGCAAGCCCAGCGCCTGTGCCAGCCGCAGACAGAACATCTCGTTCTCGACGAAGCCGTCGTAGTCACCGCCCGGCGGTTTCAGGATATGCGTGGTGGGTATACGACCGGCGGGAATGGCCCAGCTGCCGTCGTCCTGCCTCAGCAGGGCGATCTTGGATTGGGCGCCCGCCAGGCTGAACTGCCCGACGTCGTCCACATTGCGTGCCATGCCGTTGTCCTGGCGAAGGCGTCGCAGCCGGTCTGCCAGCTCGGCGTCACTCAGCGGCTCGACCCGGTCGTCGGCGCCTGCCAGGATGCTTTCAAGACGTTCGTCGTTGACGAACTGCACCGCGCCGGCGCAGTCCTCACCGACATGGGAGAGCAATGCGACGGGATTGCGGGGGGAAACATGGAAGCGCGTGCCCCAGCGTTGCAGCAGGCTCTCATTGTCGGGAAGCAGGCCCCACAGGACAGCGGAGATCGCCTGCGGAGGGAAATCCGCCTGGGTCAGTGGCAGGCTCAGCGAGACGGCATAGGCGCCAGCGGTATTGAGCCAGGCATCGGCATAGCGGAGCCGCGGGTTCCCGTTGCCGTCGGCTTCCAGCCGCCCGGCGATGCGACCGGACAACAGGATCGTCAGCGCCACTATTGCTTCCCCTTTCGGCGGTTGCCCGGCGTGGCCCAGGATTCTGGCGGCAGCAGCGCATCGAGCTTTCTTTGCTGTTCCTCGAATGCGGAGAGGGCGGAAGAGGGCTTGAGCAGCGTGTCGAGCTTTCTTTGCTGCTCCTCGAATGCGGAAAGGGCGGAAGAGGGCTTGAGCAATGCATCGAACCCTGAGCCGAATGCGCTGCCTGAGGGGAACCGGCTGTGCTCGATGATGCGATCAACGTCCGGAAGGTCCACCGGCTGGTCGCCGGCAGCTGGCGGCGAGACGTCACGGGCGGAGGCGTCCAGCTCGATGCCGAGGACGTTGAGCGCCCGCAGTACCAGTTGCAGCTCGGCCCTGGGTTTGCCTTTTTCGATTTCGATGATCCATTGCCGGCTGACGCCGGCCTCGTGGGCCAGGCGTGCCTGGTCCCAGCCCAGCGCCTTGCGGCGCTGCAGGATCACATTGCCCAGGTCGGCAGGAGTCTTGAGGGCGGCCATACGGCGCAATGTAAGCGAATGCTTACATCGGGGCAAATGTAAGCAATCGCTTACATCTGGTGGACCCGGGTCCTGCTGAAGCAAGTGTTCGCTGACATCGGTAAAGATGTCAGCGAACGCATACATCAGGCCGCCTGCACGATATGCAGCGCCCTCGGGTTGCGCCACGTCGCCAGCAGCGCCGCCTCGCGGGCCTTGGCCTCGTGCAGGTGCGCTTCCTTGACGTGGCCGTAGCCGCGGATGTGCTCGGGGATGCTGGCGATGTCCACCGCCAGCGCCAGCCGCTGCGCGTCCAGCGAAGCCAGCAGTTCCTGCAGGGTCTGCTCGTAGTCGGCGATCAGCTGGCGCTCGCCGCGGCGTTCGGCGGTATGGCCGAAGATGTCGAAACGGCCGCCGCGCAGGAACTTCAGCTTCGCCAGCAGGCCGAAGGCCTTGAACATCCACGGGCCGTATTCCTTCTTCTGCAGCCGGCCCTGCTCGTCGCGCTTGGCCAGCAGCGGCGGCGCCAGGTGGAAACGCACCTGGTAGTCGCCCTCGAACTGCTGCTGCACGCGCTTGAGGAAGTCGCCACTGCTGTACAGGCGGGCCACCTCGTACTCGTCCTTGTAGGCCATCAGCTTGAAGAAGTAGCGCGCCACCGCCTCGGTCAGCGCGGTGCTGCCCGGCGCGACACGCTGCTCGGCCTTGCGCACCGCGTCCACCAGCTGGCGGTAGCGGGTGGCGTAGGCGGTGTCCTGGTAGTCGATCAGGAAGGCGCTGCGGCGGGCGATCAGCTCGTCCAGCGAGCGCGACAGGCGCGCGTCGTCCAGCGTGGCGAAGGTGACGTCGCCCGGATGCGCGTCGTTGGCCGGCAGGCCGCGCACTTCCGGCTCGTTGCCGGGGTTGCGCGGCGCCGACGGCGCGCCGGCCTCGCTGCCTTCCCATTCGCCCGGCGGCAGTTCGCGCAGCGTGCCCGGGGTGCGCTCGGCCTCGGTGGGCGCGTTGCGCACCAGCCCGGCGGCCTGCTGCACCGCCTGCGGATCGATCGCGGCCAGGCGCCCCCAGGCGAAGGCCTGCCTGTTCATCTCGATGGCGGCGCCGTTGAGCTCGATGGCGCGCATCAGCGCTTCCAGCGACAGCGGCACCAGGCCCTGCTGCCAGGCGAAGCCGAGGATGAACAGGTTGGTGGCCAGGGCGTCGCCGAGCAGCGCGGTGGCCAGCTGGGTGGCGTCGAGCAGGATCGGGTCGCGTCCGCCCAGTGCCACCTTCACCCCGGCGATGATGTCGGCGGCCGGGAACTGCATGTCCGGGTGGGTGGTGAAGGTGCCCGGCATCGCCTCGTAGGTGTTGAGCACGACCTGCGAGCGCTCGCCGCGCACCTTGGACAGCGCCCAGTAGTCGTTGACCACCACCATGTCGCAGCCCAGCACCAGGTCGGCCTCGCCGGCGGCGATGCGCACGGCGTGGATGTCGGCCGGGGTATTGGCGATGCGGATGTGGGTGGTGACCGCGCCGCCCTTCTGCGCCAGGCCGGTCTGGTCGAGCACGGTCGCGCCCTTGCCCTCCAGGTGCCCGGCCATGCCCAGCAGCGCGCCGATGGTGACCACGCCGGTGCCGCCGACGCCGGTGATCAGGATGTTCCAGGGTTGCGCCAGGTCGCTGCGGAACACCGGGTCGGGCAAGTTGTCGAGCAGGCTGGCGGCCTCGCTCCTGCTGCCCTTGCGCGGCTGGCCGCCATGCACGGTGACGAAGCTCGGGCAGAAGCCCGTGGTGCAGGTGAAGTCCTTGTTGCAGTTGGACTGGTCGATCTCGCGCTTGCGCCCGAACTCGGTCTCCTTCGGCAGCACCGACACGCAGAAGCTCTTCTGCCCGCAGTCGCCGCAGCCTTCGCAGACCAGCGAGTTGATCATGGTGCGCTTGGGCGGATCGACCAGCTTGCCGCGCTTGCGGCGGCGGCGTTTCTCGGTGGCGCAGGTCTGCTCGTAGATCAGGATGCTGGTGCCCTTCACCGTGCGCAGGTGCTTCTGCACCGCGTCCAGTTCGGCGCGGTCGTGGAATTCCACCTCATGCGGGAACTCGTGGCGGCGCAGTTTCCACTTGGCGATGTCGTCGGACAGCAGCACGATGGTGTACACGCCTTCGGCGCGCATCTGCTGCGCGATCTGCGGCACCGTCAGGGTGCCGTCCACCGGCTGGCCGCCGGTCATCGCCACCGCGTCGTTGTAGAGGATCTTGTAGGTGATGTTGACGCCGGCGGCGATGGCCTGGCGGATCGCCAGCGAGCCGCTGTGGAAATAGGTGCCGTCGCCGAGGTTCTGGAACACGTGCTCGGTATCGGTGAACGGCGCCTGCCCGGCCCAGGTGACGCCTTCGCCGCCCATGTGGGTGAAGGTGTCGGTGTCGCGGTCCATCCACGTCACCATGTAGTGGCAGCCGATGCCGGCCAGCGCCCGCGAGCCGTCCGGCACGTTGGTGGAGGTGTTGTGCGGGCAGCCGGAGCAGTAGTGCGGCACGCGCGGGAACTGCGCGCGCGGCAAAGCCATTTCCGCTTCCTTCTCGTCCATCCAGCGCAGGCGCTGCTCGATGGACTCCGTGTTGATCGAGCTTGACTGAAGCAGGCGCTGGACGCGACGGCCGATCACGCCGGCAATGGTGGCCGGGGTCAGTTCGCCGGTCGAAGGCAGGATCCACTCGCCCTGCTCGTCGTACTTGCCGACGATGGACGGGCGCGCGCCCCAGCTGGCCGGCCAGTTGTAGAAGTACTCCTTCATCTGCCGCTCGATGAAGGCCTTCTTCTCCTCCACCACGACGATGTCTTCCAGCCCGCGCGCGAACGCGCCGATGCCCTGCGGCTCCAGCGGCCAGGTCATGCCGACCTTGTAGACGCGGATGCCGATCTCGGCGCAGGCCTGCGCGTCCAGGCCGAGGTATTCCAGCGCCTGCAATACGTCGAGGTAGCTCTTGCCGGTGGTGACGATGCCCAGCCGCGCGCGCGGGCTGTCCATCACCACCTTGTCGATGCCGTTGGCGCGGGCGAAGGCCTGCGCCGCCTTCACCGCGTAGCGGTGCAGGCGCATTTCCTGCTCCATCGGCGGGTCCGGCCAGCGGATGTTGAGGCCGGCCGGCGGCATCTCGAAGTCCTCCGGCAGGACGATCCGGCGTGCGAACGGGTTCACGTCCACCGAAGCCGAGGACTCCACCGTCTCGGCGATCGTCTTGAAGCCGATCCAGCGGCCGGTGTAGCGGCTCATCGCCCAGCCGACCAGGCCCATGTCGAGGATGTCCTGCACGCCGGCCGGGTTCAGCACCGGCATCATCGCGCTGACGAACTCGTCCTCGCTGCCGTGCGGCAGGGTCGAGCTGCGGCAGGCATGGTCGTCGGCGGCCAGCGCCAGCACGCCACCGTGCTTCGAGGTGCCGGCGGCGTTGGCGTGCTTGAACACGTCGCCGCAGCGGTCCACGCCCGGGCCCTTGCCGTACCACATGCCGAACACGCCATCGACGTTGGCGCCGGGGAACAGGTTGGCCTGCTGCGTGCCCCACACCATCGTCGCGCCCAGGTCCTCGTTGAGGCCGGGCACGAACTTCACCTTCGCCGCCTCCAGGTGCCTGCGCGCGCGCCACAGCTCCAGGTCGAAGCCGCCCAGCGGCGAGCCGCGGTAGCCGCTGACGAAGCCGGCGGTGTTCAGCCCGGCGGCAAGGTCGCGCTGCTGCTGCATCAATGGCAGCCGCACCAGCGCCTGCACCCCGCTCAGGTAGATGCGGCCGTCGGTGCGGGTGTACTTGTGCTCCAGCGTGTAATCGCGGTCGCGTACCCCGATCAGCGGGTCGTTGGCGGAAGCGGGCGAGGTGAGTTCGGCGGTACTGGTCATGGCTGGCCCATTGCAGGAACGGCTGGCATCCGCTGCTGCGCCAGGGCGGCGCGCACGCGGCCGGCGATTGTACCAGCGCGGGTTTTTGCGCCTGCCGCCGCCCGCTGTCGCCCGCCGGTGCGGACTCGCGGATGGCGGGCCAAGCGGTTAGGATCGGCTCCTTGCTGGAAGCTGAACGATGGGGATTGCAACATGCAAGTGATAAAGGGCGTGATCGGCGGCCTGTTGCTGCTGGCGAGCCTGTTCTGTGCGACGGCGTCGGCGCAGGGGTTGCCGAAGATCGCCGAGTTCTATTTCGACGACGACACCGCAGCCAGGCCCATCCAGGCCCTGCCGCCGGAGCAGCCGGGGCTGGTCGACCAGTTGATGAAGCTGCGCGAGCGCGGCCGCAAGAGCGTGGAGGCCACGGTCCAGCTGGCCAGCATCGCCTACGCCGAGGACCGCGTGGACCTGGCAGCCAAGCTCTACCAGGAAGCGCTGAAGTCGGTGTCCGAGAACTCGCTGCAGTCGCGCGGCATCCGCTGGAACCAGGCCTGGGACCTGTACCGCCACGGCGACGCCGAGGAGGCCCTGGCGCTGTGGGCGCAGGCGGCCGGCGGCACGCGCGGCAACGCCAGCTGGGCGCCGCCGACGCTGGCCCTGGCGCTGTGGACGCTAGGCCGCAAGGACGAAGCGCGGGAGTGGTACGCGGCGGCGGTGCGCACCGAGCCGGAACTGTGGAACGACCCGGCGCGCTTCCCGCAGCTGCTGCCGCAGTGGAAGGACGAGGAACGCGCGCGGCTGGCCGAAGTGCAGCAGGCTTGGGCGGCGAGTCCGCCGGCCTGGCCATGACGCGCGCCGCCTGAACGCTTGAAGCCCGCCGCCGTCCGGCGGGTGCCGGTGTCATGACAGGGCGGGAGGATGCGCCCACGGTTCTTGGATCGACCAAGGAGCGGGACGATGAAGCGTCGGATGGGAGTGTGGGCGTTGCCGTTCCTGCTGGCGGCCTGCTGCATGTCGGGCATCCACCGGGATTTCACCCAGTCGTTCGTGGACGCCAACCGCGGCCTCGACGACGGCGCGTGGGCGGCGGCGTATTCCCCCGAGATGAAGCTGCTGGCCGTTGGCCGCGATTCGGGCCGGCTGGAACTGTGGGACGCCAGCAGGCCCGACAGGCGGATCGCGGTGCAGGCCCATGAGCTGCGCACCCAGGGCTTCGCCTTCGGCCCCGAGGACGGCATCGTCATCACCCGGTCGGCCAGCGGCAACATCGACGTCGGCGACATCGTCCAGCTCGAGAACGGGCCGAAGGTCTGGGACGCGCGCAGCGGCGAGCTGCTGCACGCCTTCCGCGAACCCGACTGGTTGCCCGGCGCGGTGTCGGCCACGCCGCTGCGCGGCCTGTACCTGCTGGCCAGCGACGACGAACTGCGCATCTACGACCACGCCAGGCGCGCGCTGGCCGGCGAGCCGCTGCGGCTGCGGCAGGACGGCGGCATCACCTGCATCGACTGGGACAAGGCATCCGGCCTGATCGCGGTCGGCACCGACAAGGGCGTGGTCCTGCTGCTCAGGCTGCACCGCGACGCGGCGGGGCCGCGGCTGGAGATCGTGGACCGTCACGCCCTGCACGAACCGGGACCGCGCAACGACCTGCTTGCGGTGATGCTGCTGGACAAGGGCACCCGGCTGGTCACGGTGCAGCATTCGCCCGAACGGGCGCGGGCGCTGCGCGACGAGGTGCCGCCGCTGTACCGCGGGCTGCAGCACGAGACCGTGCGCTGGAACCTGGCTGGCTGGCAGCGCGAGCACGTGTATTCCAGCTCGCTGGTGGGCGTGCACCAGGCCGGCTTCACCCGCGGCGAGGACTGGCTGGTGCTGGCCGGCGTGGCCGGCGGCACCGCGCGGATCGAGGGCAAGATCGAGCTGGTGGACCTGCGCAGCGGCGTGGCCTGGCTCTACAAGGCCAACACCACCCACGCCACCGGGGTGCTGCTGCCCGCCGCGCGCGAGGGGCTGGTGCTGGGCAGCGGCCGCGCCACCCGTGTCAGGTACCTGGACCAGGCCGACAGCGTGCCGTGGTCGGCGCCGCGCTGAGCGCGGCCCGGTTCGACGGCCTGGCTCAATCCGCGGACACCGTGCGCCCACGCGCCCAGTCGCGCAGCGCCTGCACCTGCTCGGCCATCAGCACCGACAGCGGCCGGGTGCTGCGGATCTCGGCCATCAGCAGCTCGGTGTCCAGCGGCCGGCGCTCGGCATGCGCGGCGTACAGGCCGGCGACCACCGCCTGTTCGATCTCGGCGCCGGAGAAGCCGTCGGCCGCCGCCGCCAGCGCCGGCAGCGCGAATGCCTCCGCGTCCAGCCCGCGCTTGCCCAGGTGCAGGCGCAGCAGCTCCACGCGGGTGTCCGGCGTGGGCAGGTCGACGAAGAAGATCTCGTCGAAGCGGCCCTTGCGCAGCAGTTCGGCCGGCAGTTCGTGCACCTGGTTGGCGGTGGCGACGATGAACACCGGCGCCTTGCGCTCGGCCATCCAGGTCAGCAGGTAGCCCAGCACCCGGCGCGAGACGCCGCCGTCCTCGCCGCTGCTGGCCAGGCCCTTCTCGATCTCGTCGATCCACAGCACGCACGGCGCCAGCTGCTCGGCCGAGGCCAGCGCCTGGCGCAGGTTGTTCTCGGTCTCGCCGTGGTACTTGTTGTAGAGCGTGCCGAAGTCCAGCCGCAGCAGCGGCACGCCGAAACCGGCGGCGGTGGCCTTGGCCAGCATCGACTTGCCGCAGCCCTGCACGCCAAGCAGCAGCATGCCGCGCGGCGGGTCCAGCCCGGGCGGCGCATCGCCGGCGACGAACACCGCGCGGCGCTGCTCGATCCAGCGCTTGAGCCGGGCGGCGCCGGCCACCTCGCCGAAGCGCGCGCTGTCGTATTCGTAGTGCAGGTGGCCGCTGCGGTTGAGCAGCTCGAACTTCAGCTTCGCCAGCTGCGGCAGGTCGTCGGCGCGCAGCGCGCCATCGCCGTAGATCAGCTGGCGGGCGATGCGGCGCGCATCGGTCAGGCTCAGGCCCTGCAGGTTGCGCAGGATCTGCCGCACCGCGTCCTGGTCCACCTCCACGCGGCGCCCGCCATGCTCGCTGGCATAGGCGGCCGCTTCCTCGCGCAGCATCTTCAGCAGCGCATTGGCGTCGGGCAGGCGCGGGTTGAAGCGGGTGGCCAGCGCTTCCAGTTCGGCCGGCAGCTCGACCTTGGCGCCGACCAGCACCAGCACGTGCGGCTGGCTGTGGCGGCGCTGGACGATGTCGCGCAGCAGGCGCTGGTGGCTGGCGTAGCCCAGGTAGGGGTGGAAATCGAGCAGCAGGTAGATGCCGCGCTGGTCGGCCTCCTGGACCATGCGCAGCGCCGAACTGGCATCGGGCGGGCCGACGGCCTCGTCCTCGCGGTCCATGTCGATGCGGCGCAGCCCTTCGGTGATCGACCAGCGGTACAGCGCCCGCCATACGTTCATCAACGCCTGCCGGAACAGGTCGACGATCCGCGCCTCGTCCGGGGTCTCGATGACGATCAACGGCGTGTTGGCGCGGATCAGCGCGGTCAGGTCCTGCAGTTCGCTCATGGGGGCTCCGGCGCCAGGGCCGCCAAGATAGCAAAGCGGCGCGGCATTCCTCACATGCCGACTACCGCCGCCGTCGCGCGGCGGTGTACGCTGCGGGCAGTCCCGCGCAAAACGAGGCGTGCATGAAGACGATCCTGGTGGCCGGCTCCAAGGGCGGTGTGGGAAAGACCACCATCGCCACCCATCTGGCCGCGCATTCGGCGCTGGCCGGGCAGGCCACGGCCATCGCCGATGCCGACCCGCAGGGTTCCAGCACGCGCTGGGCCGAGCGCCGCGCGATGCTGGACAGCGCCGTGCTGCCGATCGACGTGCACCGCAGGAAGAACTGGGAAAAGCTCGTTCCCGACGGCACCGAGCAACTGATCATCGACGCGCCGGCCGGCGCCTACGCCGAGGACCTGGAGCGCTTCCTCGACGTGGCCGACGCCATCGTGGTGCCGGTGCTGCCCTCGGCGCTGGACATCGAGGCCATCGTCGGTTTCCTGAACAGTCTGTCCAAGGTCAAGCGCGTGCATTCGCGCGCGCTGCCGGTGGGCCTGGTGCTCAATCGCACCAAGCCGTGGACGCAGACGTCGCAGCAGGCGCAGCAGATGCTGGCGCAATGGCCCTACGAGGTGGTCGCGCAGTTGCGCGACAGCCAGAGCTACGTGGTCATGGTCGGCATGGGCCGCAGCCTGTTCGATTACCACTCCGCCCAGGTCCGCGAGCATCAGCAGGACTGGGAGCCGCTTCTGAAATGGTTGAACAAGGTCTGACCCGGAGCACTTGCCCATCATGCGTGAACTGATCCTGCTGCGACATGCCCATGCCGAACCGGCCGAGAACGGCCTGGCCGACATCGACCGCCCCCTTTCCCCGCATGGCCTGGCCGAGGCCGAGGCGGCCGGCCGCTGGCTGCAGGAGCAGCGGCTGGTGCCGGACCGGGTGCTGTGCTCACCGGCGCGGCGCGCGCGGGAGACCCTGGAGGCGGTGCTGTCGCTGACCGGCTACGTCGAGCAGCGGCTGGAGGAACGCGTCTACGAGGCCACGCCGGGCACCCTGGCCGCGCTGGTGGACGATCACCGCGAGGTCGAGCGCCTGCTGGTGGTCGGCCACAACCCGGGCCTGGAGCGGCTGGTGGCGCTGATGCACAGCGGACAGTCCGGCGACTACCGCGGCATGCCCACCGCTTCGGTGGCGGTGCTGTCGCTGCCGATGGAGGCGGCCATCGAACCGGGCATCGCCCGCCTGGCGGCGTTCTGGTGGCCTTGAGCCCGCGTCCGCGATCCATCGCAGGCGATGGCCGTTGGCCCGTGGCGGGCGAGGGCCGCCGTTTGCGGAAGGACCGGCGCGACGGGATCGTGGGCAGGGACTGAGCGCATGCGTCGGGCATGGCATGTACTGCTGCCGATGGTGCTGGCGGCGACGGGCGCGGCATCCGCCGCGCAGCCGCTGCAGTTCGACGTCGAGCATTCGCGCTTCGGCTTCGAGATACGCACCCGCTTCGGGCAGAAGATCGAGGGCGAGTTCCCGCGCTTCGACGGATGGATCACGGTGCTGCCGGACGGCCGCCACCAGGTGCGCCTGCGCATGTTCACCCAGTACGTGCAGATTCCCGACAAGCCCCGCTACACCGGCTGGATGCGCGGCGAGGATTTCTTCGACGCGCAGCGGCACCCGCTGGTCGAGTTCGAGTCCGATCCCTACGAGCCCGGCATGGTCGACCAGGGCGGCGACGTGCAGGGCCGGCTGACCATCCGCGGCATCAGCCGGCGCGAGACCCTGCACCTGGAAGCGCCCGAATGCGTGCGGCCGGGCTATGATTGCGACCTTGTCAGCCGGGGTACCATCCTGCGTGGTCGCTACGGCATGGACAGCTGGCAATTGGCCCTGAGTGACCGTGTGACTTTCATCCTGCGTACGCGCCTGGTCGGCGCCCCCCAGCCGTGAGCCCGCTGGTCCGCTTCCTGCTGCTTGGCGCCGCCCTGCTGGCCGGCGGCTGCGCCTCGCTGTCGCCGCAGCAGCGCGACAGCGCCGAAGGCATCGCGGTAGCCGCCCGTTCCACCGCGCTGGACTGCGACCGCGCCGACCGCTGCGCGCTGGATTCGCCGCTGCGCGCGCTGGGCGGGCAGGCCATCGCCGACTCCGACGCCGCCGGCGCGCCGCGGCACTACGCCACCATCCTCGACGAAGGCGAGCTGTCGCTGGTGGCGCGGCTGAACCTGATCCGCAGCGCCACCCGCAGCGTCGACCTGCAGACCTACATCTTCGACACCGACGACAGCGCGCGCATGGTCATCGACGCGCTGCTGGACGCGGCGCGCCGAGGGGTCCGGGTGCGGGTGCTGATCGACCAGCTCTCGGCGATATCCGACCTGCAGATGCTCGGCGCGCTGTCCGGCGCCCACGCCAACTTCGAGCTGCGCATCTACAACCCGACCTTCGGCAAGGCCAAGCTCAACTACTTCGACTACGCCGGCAGCGTGCTGTGCTGCTTCCGCCGCTTCAACCAGCGCATGCACAACAAGCTGCTGGTGATCGACGACGTGATCGGCGTGGTCGGCGGCCGCAACTACCAGGACGACTATTACGACTGGGACCGCGAGTACAACTTCCGCGACCGCGACGTGGTCGTGGCCGGCCCCGAGGCGCGGGAGATGGCGGCCAACTTCCAGGCGTTCTGGGACGCCCGCCGCAGCGTGCCGGCCGAACGGCTCAACGACGTCGGCCGCACCCTGCTCAGGCACGGCGTGCCGCCGCTGCCGGCGGCGCGGTTCCTGCGCCCCGAGCGCGTGGCGCGCGCCAACGCCGAGGCCGCCGACCCGGGATTCGTCGCCGAGTCCTTCGTCGACACCGCGCTGCCGGTGCGTTCTGTGGCCTACGTCGCCGACCTGCCGCGCAAGCACCGCGGCGAGCAGGCGCCGCACGCGACCGAGCCGCGGCTGGACGCGCTCATCGCCGGCGCGCAGTCCGAAGTGCTGCTGCAGACGCCCTACCTGGTGCTGTCCAAGCCGGCGCAGGCGCTGTTCGAGGACCTGCGCGCGCGCCAGGCGCCGCCGCGCGTGATGGTCTCCACCAACAGCCTGGCCGCGACCGACAACCCGGTCGTCTATGCGATGGCCTACAAGTACAAGCGCCGCAACCTGCGCGTGCTGGGCTTCGACATCTACGAGTACAAGCCGTTCCCGCTGGATGCGCCGGTGAACCCGGCCAACCTGCTGTCCATGGACGACGACGCGGCCCCGCCCCCGCCGAACCGCGTGATCGGCGCGAGCGCGGCCGGCAGCAACGTGCGCGGCAGCGGTTCCGGGCGCCGCATGAGCGCCGACGGCAGCGGGGTCGAGCGCGAGGTGCTGCGCACCGAGACGCGGCCCTCGTTCCTCGGCAGCAAGGCGGCGAACCGCCCGCTGCCGGTGACGCGGCGCGGCGCGCGCATGGGCCTGCACGCCAAGTCGATGGTGGTGGACCGCCGCATCGGCGTCATCGGCACCCACAATTTCGATCCGCGCAGCGAGAACTACAACACCGAGGGCGCGGTCATCATCGACGACCCGGTCTTCGCCGAGGCGCTGGCGCGGAGCATCCTGCGCGACACCGATCCGGACAATGCCTGGGTGGTGGCGCCGCGGGAGAAGGCGCCGGTGCTTTCCGGCCTGAACTACAGCCTGGGCAAGGCCTCCGAATCGCTGCCGGTGCTGGACCTGTGGCCGTGGCGCTACGCCACCAACTACGCGTTCCAGCCGGGGCCGGACTGCCCGCAGCCGCTCACCCGGCACGCGCCGGACTTCCGCCGCTGCTATGTGCCGGTGGGCGATTTCCCCGAGGTCGACGTCGGGCCGAAATGGCTGCTGGTGCGCATGCTGACCGCGTTCGGCGCCGGGCTGGTGCCCATCCTGTAGGCTGGGCGCACACGGCGCGTGAACGCCGCATCGGCTGCAATGGCGGCCATCCCAACCGGAGACCGGCCATGGCCCATGCCTTCAATGTCGGCGACCACGTGCGCTGGAATTCCGAAGCCGGCCACGTGACCGGCCACATCATCGCCGTCCACACCCGCGACACGCCGTACAAGGGCCACATGCACCGCTGCAGCGAAGCCGACCCACAGTACGAGATCCGCAGCGACCGCACCGCGCACATCGCCCTGCACCGCGGCGCGGTGCTGGAAAAGATCGGCTGAAATGGGCGAGGCGCTCACCGTCTGGAGCATCGGCCATTCCACCCGCAGCTGGGAGGAATTCCTCGCCCTGCTGGCGGCGCAGCGCATCGAAGCGATCGCCGACGTGCGCCGCTTCCCCGGCTCGCGCCGCTACCCTTGGTTCGCTGGCGAGACGATGGCGCAGAACCTGCCGGCGGCGGGCGTGGAATACCTCTGGCTGCCGCAGCTGGGCGGACGCCGCCGCGTGCAGCCGGATTCGCCCAATGGCGGCTGGCGCAATGCCTCCTTCCAGGGCTATGCGGATCACCTGGAAAGCGCCGAGTTCGCCGAAGGCATGTCGCTGCTGCTGGCGCTGGCCGCGCGCCGCCGCACCGCGCTGATGTGCGCCGAGGCGGTGTGGTGGCGTTGCCACCGCCGCCTGATCGCCGACGCGCTGACCGAGTGCGGCATCGCGGTGCTGCACATCCTCGACGCCGGCCACGTGCAGCCGCATGTGCTGACCGAGAACGCGCGGGTGGTCGAGGGCAGGTTGATCTATCCGCCGCCGCAGCAGGAGCTGTTCGGGGCGGAGTGAGGCATGTCTTCCTTCTCCCCGCGGGAGAAGGTGCCCGAAGGGCGGATGAGGGCAGGCGGAGTCGAGAGGGTTCAGCGAGCAGGCCTGAGTCGGCCCAGGTGCGCTGTGACGTCTGCTGTCGGGGACGCAGCCCCGACCTACCCGGCTCCGCCTGTAGGAGCGACGTCGGTCGCGACGGGGCTTTGCTGGTACGTCCCCGTCGCGACTGACGTCGCTCCTACGACAGGGGCAATGGGCGATGGGAATGTCGGCCGGCAGCGATAAACTGCCATCGGCCTTCCAATACCCACTACATCCATGGCTTTCCGCTCCCCCGTCTCCGTAGAAGACCTCAACAAACTCAGCCAGGGCACCCTGATCGACCACCTCGGCATCGTCTTCACCGCGGCCGGCGACGACTGGCTGCAGGCGACGATGCCGGTGGACGAGCGCACCCGCCAGTCCTACGGCCTGCTGCATGGCGGCGCCTCGGTGGCGCTGGCCGAGACCCTGGGCAGCAGCGCCGGCAACCTGTGCGTGGATACCACCAGCCAGGTCTGCGTCGGGCTGGAGATCAACGCCAACCACCTGCGCGCGGTCCGTTCCGGCACGGTCACCGGCACCGCCCGCGCGCTGCACGTCGGGCGCACCACCCAGGTCTGGGAAATCCGCATCGAGAACGAGGCCGGCAAGCCGGTATGCATCTCGCGCCTGACCCTGGCGGTGGTGCCGGCCTGACGGCGCGCGGGATACCGGGCACGCCCGCGGGTCTGCCCGGGGGATCGCCAGCCGCGAGGTAGTGGCCTTGCAGCGCCGGGCAACGCCCGGCGTGGTTGTGCCCGTGATGTCCGGACCGGGCGTCGCCCCGCTCTACGCCAACGTAGGCGCGGCGGCCGGCAGGCGCTGGCGGATCCAGGTATCCAGTTCGGCCGCGGGCAGCGCCGGGGTGAAGTGGTAGCCCTGCGCGATGCTGTAGCCCTGTTCGCCGAGCAGGCGCAGCTGCTCCGGGCTCTCCACGCCTTCGGCCACCACTTCCAGCCGCAGGCTCTGGCCGATGTGGGCGATGGCGCGGGTCAGGGCGCTGGCGACGTCGTCGTTCTCGATGTCGCGGACGAAGCTGCGGTCCAGCTTGAGTTCGCTGATCGGCAGCTGGCGCAGGTAGCTCAGGCTGGAATAGCCGGTGCCGAAGTCGTCCATCGACAGGCGCACGCCCAGCGCATGCACCGCGCGCAGGGTGCGCAGCGTGCTCGGGTCGGCATCGAGCAGCACGTCCTCGGTGATCTCCACGGTGAGGTCGCCGGGCTGCAGCGATTCGCGTTGCAGGACGCGCTCGATCCGCGCCGGCAGGTCCAGGTCGTGGAAGTTGGTCGGCGACAGGTTCACCGCCATCGACGGCACGTCCAGCCCGTTGCGGCGCCATTGCGCCAGCTGGCGGCAGGCCTCCTCCAGCACCCACTGGCCGATGTCGCCGATCAGCCCGCATTCCTCGGCCAGCGGGATGAAGCGCAGCGGCGACACGTCGCCGAGCCGGGGGTGATGCCAGCGCGCCAGCGCTTCCACGCCGTGCAGGCGTCCGTCCGGGATGCCGACCTGCGGCTGGTAGTGCAGGTGCAGGCGGCGCTGCTCGACTGCTTCGCGCAGCGCCGCTTCCATCGCCAGCCGCTCCTGCGCGTTGCGGTCCATTTCCCGGCAGTAGAAGCGCGCGCCGTTGCGGCCGCTGTTCTTGGCCTGGTACATGGCCATGTCGGCGCGGTGCAGCAGCGTCTCCATGTCGTGCCCGTCGTGCGGGAACATGCTGACGCCGATGCTGGCCGAAGGACGGATCTCCACCTCGTCCAGCTGCAGCGGCAGCGACAGCCGGCGCAGGATGCGCTCGATGCGTTCGCCGGCGGACGGCGCGTCGCACGGGTTGAGGACCATCACGAACTCGTCGCCGGACAGGCGGCCGACGATGTCCGCCGTCCCCGCCTCCTCCTGCAGCCGGCGCGAGACCGCGCGCAGCAGCTGGTCGCCGCCGGGATGGCCGAAGGAATCGTTGATCTGCTTGAAGCGGTCCAGGTCGATGAACAGCACCGCCAGCGACTGCGCGACGTTGCCGGCCGCGGTGATCGCCTGGTCGGCCTGGGCATGCAGCAGGTTGCGGTTGGGCAGGCCGGTCAGGTCGTCGTAGAAGGCCAGCTTGCGGATGCGGTTGCGCGCTTCCTCGCGTTCCAGCGCCAGCGCGCACAGGTGCACGATCACCTTGACCAGGCGGCGATGGAAGGCATCGGGCTCGTGCGGCCGCCGGTAGTAGAAGGCGAAGGTGCCCAGCACGCGCCCGTCGCTGGCCTTGATCGGCGTGGACCAGCACGCGGCCAGCCCGTGCTCCAGCGCCAGGTGGCTGATGCCCTGCCAGTTCGGGTCCAGCGCGATGTCGCGTGCCACCACCGTCTGCCCGGTGTACGCGGCGGTGCCGCAGCTGCCGACGCCGGGCCCTATCGGAATGCCGTCGACCTGGCGGCAGTAGGCCTCCGGCAGGCTGGGCGCGGCCAGCGTGCGCAGCCGGCCGTCCTCCACGCGCAGCACCGAGCACAGCACCTGCGGCGCGATCCGCTCCACCTCGCGGCACATCATCTCCATCACTTCGTGGGTGGGCACCTCGCGCACCATCGCGTCCAGCATCCGGTGCTGCAGCACTTCGTGGACCTTGGTGTGGGTGATGTCCATCAGCACGATGACCAGGTTCGCCAGCGCGCCGTAGTCGTCGAAGATCGGGTTGATGCTGATCGAGCACCACAGCGGCCGGCCGTCGCGGCGGGCGACGCGCTCGTCGCAGCGCACCGGCTCGCCGGCCAGCAGGCGCGTCGAATACTTCGATACCGCATGGCGGCGGGATCGGTCGCGCACCAGCAGCGTCGGCACGTAGCGGCCCAGCACCTGGCTGGCATCGAAGCCGAACAGCCGGCAGAAACCCTTGTTCAGATGCACCACGCGGCCGCGCGCGTCGGTGATCAGCACCGCGCTCTGGGTCTCGTCGAAGCCCAGCGACAGCAGCCGCTCGCGCTCCTGTTGCCGGCGCTGCGCGGTGACGTCGCTGACGAAGGCCATGTGCAGCTGTTCCTCCAGGCCGGTCGTCCGCGTCAGCGACACGCTGATCCAGCGCGTCTGCCCGTCCTTGCGCAGCAGCTGCACGTCGCGCGGCTGGCTGGCCAGTTCCTGCACGCGGTTGGCCGCGCCGGGATGCAGGTCGCTGTCGTAGCGCTCTCGCATGGCCTGCGGCGCGAGGACGCCCAGGTTGCGGCCCGCGGCCTCGGCGCTCGACCAGCCGCACAGGGCCTCCATGGCCTTGTTGAGGTGGAGGATGCGGTTCCGGCCGTCGAACAGGATCACGCCGCTGTCGACCTGCTCCAGCGCGGCCGAGAGCAGGTGCAGCACGTCCTTCGCCGACGACTGCGATAACCGCTCCATGCGAGGCACTCCCCCTTGAAGGCACAGAGGGGATTTATACCGCGTTGCCGTGGCCTCCGGGGGACAGCCGGCCGGCCCGCCGCCGGGCTGGGGGGCGCCTGCGGACGGGGGCATGGCCGCTGGCGGAAGCCGGACCGCATCCGGTATCGTGCGCGGATGACTTCCCCCCGTCCCGCCCGCCAGGGCAGCGTGGCGCGTGCGTTCCGCTATCTCTACCGCGTACCGCTGTTGCTGATCCACATCGTGGTGTTCCTGCCGCTGATCCTGCTGCTGATGGCGCCGCCGTTCGGCCGCATCGGCCCGGCCGCCGATCCGCTGGAGCACAAGGTGGTGCGCTGGTGGTCGGGCGGGCTGATGTGGATCTTCGGTTTCCGCCTGCACCGCTACGGCCAGCCGCTGCCGGGGCCGGTGCTGTTCGTCGCCAACCACGTCGGCTGGGTGGACATCAGCATGATCCACAGCCAGAAGATGGTCGGCTTCGTCGCCAAGCGCGAGATCGCCGGCTGGCCGCTGGTCGGCTGGCTGGCCACCCGCGGCCACACCATCTACCACCAGCGCGGCAACACCGAGTCGCTGGGCGGGGTGATGGAGGAGATGGTCAAGCGGCTGCGCGAGCGGCGGCCGGTGGCGGTGTTCCCGGAAGGGCGTACCCGTGGCGGCCACGAGATCGGTCCGTTCCATGCGCGCATCTTCCAGGCCGCGGTCGAGACCGGCGTGCCGGTGCAGCCGGTGGCGCTGCGCTACGGCGTGCGCGGCGACGCCCAGACCCGGGTCGCGTTCGCGCCGGGCGAAAGCTTCTTCGGCAATTTCCTGCGCCTGCTGGGCGAGCCGGCGCGACGCGCCGAAGTGCATTTCCTCGAGCCGGTCGGCAGTCACGATCTGGAAGGGCGCCGGCGTCTGGCCGAGACCTCGCGTGCGCGGATCGTGGCGGTGATGGAAGGCATGTAAGGCGATGGCGGTGGTTCACGCCCTTTCCCGCCGGCGGCGCGCAGCATGAGCGCCATGTTGAGCGCCGTCCAGTACCAGCCGCCGCGTTGGCTGCGCAACCCGCATCTGCAATCGATGCTGGCGTCCAGCGGCGTGCGCCTGCGCCGCGGCCAACAACTGCTGGCGTCCAGCGGCGCCGATACCCGCGAGCTGATCCTCGACGGCGGCGAAGGCGTGCGCCTGCAGGCCTGGCACAGCCGCCTGCCGGGCCGCGCGCCGGTCGGGCTGGCGCTGCTGCTGCACGGCTGGGAGGGCAGCGCCGAATCCAGCTACATGCGCATGACCGCCGCGCGCATGCTCGAGCAGGGCTTCGACGTGGTGCGGCTGAACTTCCGCGACCACGGCGACACCCATCATCTCAACCCGGGCATCTTCCACTCCTGCCGCATCGACGAGGTGGTGCACGCGGCCGGCGACGTGGCGAGCCGCTTCCCGGGCCTGCCGCTGGTCGCCGCCGGCTACTCGCTGGGCGGCAACTTCGTGCTGCGCCTGGCCCTGCACGCGCCCGCCGCCGGCGTGCCGCTGCGGCACGTGGCCTCGGTGTGCCCGGTGCTGGACCCGGCCTTGACCATGGACAGCATCGAGCGCGGCCCGGCGATGTACGACTGGTACTTCCGCCGCAAGTGGACCGGCTCGCTGCGGCGCAAGCGCGAACTGTTCCCGGAACTGGCCGACTGCGACGACACGGTGTTGAAGCTGGACATCCGCGCCCTCACCGGCTGGCTGGTCGAGCGGCATACCGCCTTCGCCTCGCTGCAGGACTATTTCGACGGCTACTCCATCGCCGGGCAGCGGCTGGCCACGTTGCAGGTGCCGGCCGACATCCTGATGGCGCGCGACGATCCGGTGATCCCGTTCGCCACCTTCCGCCACTGGCGGTTGCCGGCCCATGCGCGGCTGGAGATCGCGCGCTGGGGCGGACACTGCGGCTTCATCGAGAACCTGCGCGGCGATGGTTTCTCCGAGCGCTGGGTGGCGCAGCGCCTGACGGTCGCCGTCGCCTGACGTCAGCAGCGTCCACGCGATCGTTGATGCCCCATCGTCGAGCTGACACCGTTTTGGACCTTGATTTCACCTCCGGCGCCTGATGAGTGGTTCACATTCAGCGCCCGCGGACGCATTCTGCCGTGGGCCAGCACCTCAAGGACTGAAATGGATCCTCGCCAACTTGCCACTGCCGCTTTGCGCAGGGCCAAGGACATTTTTGATGTTGCGGGCGCTGGCTATGCGCTTCTGACGAGCGAGGAGACGCGGGAGCTCGTACAACTCTATGACATAGAGCTGAACCATCGCGGCTTCCAAATCAGGCAGCGTGGGGCTCCGGTCGAGCACCAGCGCGGCTTTCGTCGAACCGTATCCTGGAATGGCGCAGTGGGAAACGAAGCGGCCAGTCAGCTGCTTGAATTCGTCTTCCAGAAGATGATCAGCGACAGCGTCGATGCGGTGAGGACGTACTCCAAGGCCATTGGCGAGTGGAACCTGCTCAAGAAGCAGGACTGGTTCGCCGTGGGACACCACTTGCGAAATGCCTATGCGCACAATGGCAAGTGGCACTTCGAGGAGCATGCGGTGCTTCCGGTCACTTACCGCTACCACACCCTGACACGAGAAATGCATGGAGAGCCTGCTGCTGGCTTCCTGCCCTACCTCGACGGTCAACAACTCGTCGCCCAGATGACCCTGTATGTCAGTGGGAACGTGGACTATGCCCAACAGCCCATGCCGACGGTGCAGGTCTCTAGCTAGAGTTCGTCCGAGAGCCGACCTGGTCAATTTGAAAATCCGACCAGGAAACCGACCAGACGCTGCCCAACTATGTTCTTCCAAAACTCCTCCGGGGTTGGAACGTCAAAGAGCCTGCCATGCATAAGTGCTTGGCAGACTTATTTTTCTGAGAACTCGGCAGATCTGTGTCTGCGGTCTATCGGCCACAGTGAAACCCCGGTAGTGCCGGCCGCCGGCCGGCAACCTCGCCCATCCCGGAACATCGTGCGGA
>JAEWOJ010000183.1 GCA_023399815.1 Pseudomonadota bacterium
TTGCACGGCCTGCCGCTGCTGGTGCAATGCCTGCTGCGCGCCGGCGCCGACCCGGACCTGCGCGACGCGCTGGGCCGCAGCCCGCGCGAGATCGCGGTCATGCGCGGCTTCATCGACGTGGCCGGCGAGTTCGAGCCGGCGGTGCCGGGCGTGTCGTCGATGGCGCGGTTCCTGCGCGACCGCGGCTGACCGCGCCGTCATCGTCCATGCAGCGGCCCCGTGGCCGCTGCCGTAGGAGCGACGTCAGTCGCGATGGGGCTTTACCGGGACTGCCCGTTCGCGACTGACGTCGCTCCTACAGGGGGACAGGCAGGGCCGCGGGGGGGGGGGGCTTCCCTGCGGCAGGATTCCCCGATGACGCCGGAGCCCGGGCCGCAGCCTGCTATCGCCTGCACGGCGCGCCGCGCCGGACTCACTCGCCGCCGGCCGCCGGCTTTTCCGCTGCCGCGCCGCCATCGCCGGCGTCGGCCTCGAACAGGTGCATCAGGTCGGCGCGGGCGTCGCGCGAGGTCTGGATCACCGCCGCTTCGTCGTCGTAGACCAGGTGCTGGGCCTTGAGCAGCTGTTCGTCGTGCTCGCGGAAGCGGCGCACGTGTTCGCGGGCCGTGGCGGCGGGGATGCCCAGTTCGGTGAGCACGCGCTCGCCGACTTCCAGGCTGGAGCCGAACACCTCGCGGAACGGCTCGGCCGACATGTCCATCAGCTTCCACGCGTGCTGGCGGTTGCGCGCGCGCGCCAGCACCCTGGCCTGCGGATACAGGCGGCGCACCAGCCGCACCGCGCGCAGGTTGGTGTCCGGGTCGTCCATGGCCATCACGAACACGCGGATCTGGTCGCCGCCGGCCGCGCGCAGCAGGTCGGGCCGGGTGGGATCGCCGTAGTAGAGATGGCTGCCGAAGCGGCGCAGGTCCTCGACCGTATGCGGATCGGATTCCAGCGCCACGAACGGGATCCTTCGCGCGGTGAGCAGGCGCGCGACGATCTGGCCGAAGCGGCCCATGCCGGCGATCAACACCTGCGGGTGCCGGGCCTGCGCCTCGCCCAGGTCGTCCGGCGCGCGCTGCGGGGCGGCGCCCGGGGTGCGCTGCACCAGGTGCTTGAGGCCGATCATCAGCAGCGGCGTCAGCGCCATCGACAGGCTGACGATGGCGACCAGGCGGTCGTGGTTGATGCGTCCCAGCAGGCTGGCGCGCTCGGCCTCGTTGAACACCACGAAGGCGAACTCGCCGCCCAGCCACAGCACGCTGCCGAGCATCAACGCGCTGCGCAGCGGCATCCGCGCGGCCAGGCCGATCAGCACCAGCAGGCTGAACTTGACCACCAGCAGCACGCCGACGCCGATGGCGATCACCACCGGCTCGGCGGCGATGCGCGCCAGGTCGATGCTCATGCCCACGGCGATGAAGAACAGCCCCAGCAGCAGGCTCTTGAACGGCTCGATCTGCGATTCGATCTCGTGGCGGAACTCCGAATCGGCCAGCAGCACGCCGGCCAGGAACGCGCCCAGGCTCGGGCTCAGGCCGGCCTTCTGCATCAGCCAGGCCGTGCCCAGCACCACCAGCAGCGCGCTGGCGGTGAACACCTCCGGCATGCGCGTGCGCGCGACCATGCCGAACAGGTGGCGCAGCACCGGTCGCCCGAGCAGGATCACCACCACCAGCGTGCCCACGGCGCTGGCCACGTTCTGCCAGCTGAGCGTCTCGTTGCGGATGCCGCCCAGCAGCGGGATCGCCGCCAGCAGCGGGATGGCGACCAGGTCCTGGAACAGCAGGATGGCGAAGCCGAAGCGGCCGAAGTCGCTGTTGATCGCCTTGTGCTCGGACAGCAGCTGCAGGCCGACCGCGGTGGAGGACAGCGCCAGCGCGGTGCCGACCACCAGCGCGCTCTTCCACTGGAAGTGGTACAGCAGCAACAGCCCGCCAAGCACGCCGGCGGTGGCCAGCACCTGCAGCGTGCCGCCGCCGAACACCGGGCGCCTCATCACCATCAACCGCGCCGGCGACAGTTCCAGCCCGATCAGGAACAGCAGCATCACCACGCCGATCTCGGCGGCATTGAGGATGCGGTCGGCATCCTGCACGAAGGCCAGCACGTGCGGGCCCAGCACCACGCCGGCGGCCAGGTAGCCCAGCACCGCGCCCAGCCCGAAGCGTTTGAACACGGGCACGGCGATCACCGCCGCCAGCAGCAGTACCAGGGCCAGCTCCAGACCGCCGCCATGCATCGGTATCACGCTCGAAAGAAGAGAGGGAAAGACAGCCTGCCGCTGGATCGCACGCGGGCGGATGCCTGCAGGGAAGAGTAACGCGCGGCCACCGGCCTGGAAAAATCCGCGGCACCGCGCTTGACCCGGTTGCGGGGTGGCCGCAGACTCCCGCAGCCGCCGGCCTGCGCCGCGCGGCGACCTTCCGGAGTCCCACCCATGCCCAGCGACAGTAGAAGTCGACCTCGTTCGACGCCAGCGACGGTGAACGCCTGACACGGGCCGGTTCGCCGGTGCCGGCGTTGCGGCCGCAACCAGCAGCCGACCGCGGTCGGCAAGGCGAACCACGATGAACCAGAAACAACTCCTGCGTCCGGCAGCGGATGCCAGCACCCTGAGCGCGCCACTGGCGGAGTTCAACACCGCCGACGCGGTGGTCTACCTCAACCAGCTCGAACGTTCCCAAGCCGCCGGGATGCTGGCCGCGCTGCCGTTGCCGCGCGCGGTCAAGCTGCTGGAGGCACCCGAACTGCACGATGCCGGCGAGCTGGTCGCCGCGCTGCCGCCGGCCCGCGCCGCCGCGCTGCTCGGGCTGATGGCCGACGACCGCGCCACCGACATCGTCCACGAGCTGGACGAGGACGAGCGCGCGCGGCTGATCCCGCTGCTCGACCCGGAGGCGCGCCGTTCGATCCAGTTGCTGCTCAGCTATTCGCCCAACACCGCCGGCGCGCTGATGACCACCGAGTTCGTCAGCGTCCCGGCCGACTGGACCGTCGCCCAGACCCTGCAGCACATCCGCGAGGTCGAGCGCACCCGCGAGACGGTCTACGCGATCTACGTGCTCGACCCGCAGAGCCATCAACTGCGGCAGGTGGTGACCATGCGCCGGCTGATCACCGGCGTGCCGTCCGATTCCATCCTCGACGTGGCCCAGGTCAACCCGCCGGTCAGCGTCGGCCCGCAGCTGGACCAGGAAGAAGTGGCGCAGCTGATCCGCCGCCACGACCTGCTGGCGATCCCGGTGGTGGACGCGCAGCAGCACATGCTCGGCATCGTCACCGTGGACGACATCCTCGACGCGCTGATCGACGAATCCACCGAGGACGTGCACAAGTTCGGCGGCGTCGAGGCGCTGGACCGGCCATACATGCAGATCGGTTTCCTCGACATGATCAGGAAGCGCGCCGGCTGGCTGAGTGTGCTGTTCCTCGGCGAGATGCTCACCGCCAGCGCGATGCAGCACTACGAGGACGAACTGGCGCGCGCGGTGGTGCTGACCCTGTTCATCCCGCTGATCATGAGTTCGGGCGGCAACTCCGGCTCGCAGGCGACCTCGCTGCTGATCCGCTCGCTGGCGCTGCACGAACTGCGCCTGCGCGACTGGTGGAAGGTCGCCCTGCGCGAGGTGCCCACCGGCGTGGTGCTCGGCGGCATCCTCGGCCTGCTGGCCATCGTGCGTATCACCGTCTGGCAGCTGGCCGGCCTGCACGACTACGGCGAGCACTGGAAGCTGCTGGCGGCGACCATCGGCGCGGCGCTGGTGGGCATCGTCACCTTCGGCTCGCTGTCCGGCTCGATGCTGCCGTTCGTGCTCAAGCGCCTGGGCTTCGACCCGGCCAGCGCCTCGGCGCCGTTCGTGGCCACGCTGGTGGACGTGACCGGCCTGGTCATCTACTTCAGCATCGCCGCGATGATCCTGGGCGGGACGCTGTTGTAGCCACGGCATGCAACTGGCGGCCTCCGTTCCTGGATGACAGGTGCGGGCCGCCGGGTTGCACGCTTATTTCCAGGACAGGTCCAGCGTCCTGTGCGACGCCGCGCAGTCCTTCAGGTAAAGATTGATCAGGCTCTGGTAGGGGATGCCGACCTTCTCGGAAATCCCCTTGAAGTAGTCGATGGCGTCCTCGTCCAGGCGGATGGTGATCTGCCGCTTGAGCTGTGCCGCATACGGGTTCTTGCGGGCCTTGGAGAAGTCGTATTCCTTGCGCATGGTCATTGTCTCAGTCGGTATAGACGCGGGTCTCGTGGGTGGTGGCCCCCCTGGCCGAGATGATGCGGATGGTGTTGTCTGCGTTCCGGCAGCAGTGGCACACGACCAGCAGCTTCAGGCTGGCGCTGAGGCCCAGCAGGATGAAACGCTCCTCATCCGCCGAATGATCGGGGTCGTCGATCAGTTTCGCCCGTTCGTCGGCAAAGGCCGACCTGGCTTCTTCGAAGCTGACCCCATGCTTCTTTAGGTTCGATGCAGCCTTGGCCGCGTCTCATTCGAAATGAAGATGTGGCATGTTCGACATGTAACTACATTGTAATTGCATCCGCAACGGGGCTACGTCACGGCCGTGATTCCCTCGTCGCCTGCCGGGAGGTCTGCGGCCATCGTCCCCGGGCTTGATTACGCTCATGCCGCCGGCGCCCGTACGCGTGTACCTTTGATCGCGTTCCCGTTGTCGGCGCCGCGATGAGCACCTACCACCTGCAGACCGTGTTCCGTCCCCGCTCCGTGGCCGTGGTCGGCGGCAGCCCGCGCGACCGTTCGGCCGGGCGCGCGGTGGTGCGCAACCTGCGCGCGGCCGGTTTCGCCGGGCAGATCGGCTGGGTCAATCCGCGCCACGCGCAGATCGACGGCATGCGCACGGTCAAGCGGCTCAAGGACCTGCCGTGGGTGCCGGACCTGGTGGTGATCACCACGCCGGCGGCGATGGTGCCGCAGGTGGTGGCCGCCGCCGCCGAACTGGGCGCGGCCGCGGCCATCATCCTCACCGCGGGACTGGGCCAGGGGCCCGGCTCGCTGTCCGCGCAGGTGGAAGCGGCCGCGCGGCCGAAGGGCATGCGCATCCTCGGCCCGCACTGCCTGGGCGTCATCGCCCCGCATGCGCGGCTCAACGCCTCCATCGCCGCGCACACGCCGCAGGCCGGCGACCTGGCGCTGATCTCCGAATCCAGCGCGATAGCGGCCGCGCTGGTGGAGTGGGGCGTGGCGCGCTCGATCGGCTTTTCCGCGGTGGTGTCGCTGGGCGACGCGCTGGACGTGGATTTCGGCGACCTGCTCGATTACTTCGCCAGCGACTACCGCACCCGCGCGATCCTGCTTTATGTCGACCAGATCAGCGACGCGCGCAAGTTCATGTCCGCCGCGCGCGCGGCCGCGCGCGCCAAGCCGGTGGTGGTGGTCAAGTCCGGGCGCCAGCCGCGCCACGCCGAGGCGCGCGCCGATACCCATTCGCAGGCGCTGGCCGCGCCGGACGCGGTGTATGGCGCGGCCTTCAACCGCGCCGGCCTGTTGCGGGTGAACGCGCTGGACGAACTGTTCACCGCCGCCGAGACGCTGGGTCGGCTCGGCACCTTTCCCGGCCACCGGCTGGCGATCCTCAGCAACGGCGGCGGCATCGGCCGGCTGGCGGTGGACCAGCTGCAGGCCTTGGGCGGGACGCTGGCGGCGCTGTCGCCGGCCACCGTGGAGCGGCTCGACCAGGCCTTGCCGCAGGGCTGGTCGCGCGACAACCCGGTGGACATCGTGGTCGATGCCGACGGCGAGCGCTACGCCGCCGCGGTGGAGGCGCTGCTGGCCGACGATGCCAACGACGCGCTGCTGGTGGTCAACGTGCCGACCGCGTTCACTTCCTCGGCCGATGCGGCACAGGCGCTGACCCGCACGCTCGGGCTGCGCCCGCGGCAGCTGCGCGACAAGCCGGTGTTCGCGGTATGGCTGGGCAACGACGAGCAGGCTACCGCCACCCTCAACACTGCGCGGGTGCCGACCTATCCCAGCGAGGCCGAGGCGGTGCGCGGCTTCCAGCACCTGGTGCGCTACCGCCAGGCGCAGGCCGCGCTGATGGAGACGCCGCCGAGCCTGCCGGCCGATTTCGTGGTCGATGCCGGCGCCGCGCGTGCGCTGGTGGAGGCCGCGCTGGCCGGCGGCCAGCGGTGGCTCGATCCAGTGGCCACGCATGCCCTGCTGCAGGCCTACGGGATTCCGTCGCTGGCGGTGATGGTCGCGCGCGACGCGCACGAGGCGATGGAGCTGGCGCAGCCGCTGCTGGAGCAGGGCGCCACGGTGGCGGTGAAGGTGTTCTCGCCGGACATCCCGCACAAGTCCGACGTCGATGGCGTGCGCCTGAACCTGGGTACGCTGCCGGCGGTGCAGGCGGCGGCGACCTCGATCCTGCGGCGCGCGCGCGAGCTGCGGCCGGCCGCGCGCATCGAAGGCGTGCTGGTGCAGCCGACCCTGGTGCGGCCCAAGGCGCGCGAGCTGATCGCCGGCATCGCCGACGATCCGGTGTTCGGCCCGGTGCTGGTGTTCGGCCGCGGCGGCACCGCGGTGGAGGTGATCGACGACAAGACCCTGGCGCTGCCGCCGCTGGACCTGCGCCTGGCCCACGAGGTGATCGGCCGCACCCGCGTGGCGCGCATCCTCAAGGCCTATGGCGACGTGCCGGCCGCCGACGAGCGCGCGGTGGCGCTGGTGCTGGTCAAGCTGGCGCAGCTGGCCGCCGACATCCCCGAGATCCGCAGTCTCGACCTCAACCCGCTGCTGGCCGACCGCGACGGGGTGATGGCGCTGGACGCGCGCATCGCCATCGCCCCGGTCCGGCGCCTGCACAAGGGCCGCGGCCATCCGCGCTTCGCGATCTTCCCGTATCCCACCGAATGGGAGCGCACGCTCGAACTGTCCGACGGCAGCAGGGCCTTCGTGCGCCCGGTGCGGCCGGAGGACGACGCGCTGTTCCGCGCGTTCTTCGCCCGCGTCAGCGACGACGACCTGCGGCTGCGCTTCTTCCAGTCGGTCAAGCATTTCAGCCATGAGTTCATCGCCCGCCTGACCCAGCTCGACTACGCGCGCTCGATCGCGCTGGTCGCCATCGACCCGGCGAGCGGCGCCATGCTCGGCGCGGTGCGCCTGCACGCCGACGCCGACTACGACCGCGGCGAGTACGGCATCCTGATCCGTTCCGACCTCAAGGGCCACGGCATCGGCTGGAAGCTGATGCAGATCATGATCGAGTATGCCGGCTGGCTGGGCCTGAACATGGTCGAGGGCCAGGTGCTGCGCGAGAACAGCACCATGCTGGCGATGTGCCGCACCCTGGGCTTCAAGGTCAAGCCCGACCCGGACGATCCGGCCATCATGAACGTCACGCTGCCGGTGCGTTCCGGTGGCGACGGTACCGGCTGAGGCCCGCCGCGGCGACAATGGCGGCATGGAAACCGCCATCGCCGGGAACGCGCCCGCGAAGATCCCGCTGCTGTTGCTGCCCGGCCTGCTCAACGATGCCGAGCTGTGGCGCGCGCAGATCGCCGACCTGTCCGACATCGCCGACTGCGTGGTCGGCGACCTCACCCGCGGCGACACCCTGCAGGCGGTGGCCGAGGACGTGCTGGCACAGGCGCCGCCGCGCTTCGCGCTGGCCGGATTCTCGCTCGGCGGTTTCGTTGCCCAGCAGCTGCTGCGCATCGCGCCCGAGCGCGTGCGGCGGCTGGCGTTGATCGACACCTCGATCCGCGCCGATTCGCCAGAACGTGCCGCGCAGCGGCGCGCGCAACGCGCCAGCGCGCGCCTGCCCGGCACGTTCCACGGCTTCGGCGACACGCTGATGCGCAGCTACATCGATGCCTCGCGCCTGGACGACCAGGCGCTGGTGCGGCGCGTGCGCGGGATGACCACGCGCCTGGGCGCGGAAGTATTCCTGCGGCAGAGCGCGCTGGAGCGCGTGGACGGACGCGACGTGCTGGCCGCCTACCGCGATCCGCTGCTGATCGTCTGCGGCGCCAACGACCGCATCACGCCGCCGGCGATCAGCGAGGAAATGCACGCGCTGGCCCCGCATTCGCGGCTGCTGGTACTGCCCGACTGCGGGCACCTGGCGCCGATGGAGAAGCCGGAGGAAGTGAGCGCGGCGCTGCGCGGCTGGCTGCACGTACCGGCCTGACCTGCCGCGCTTCAGTGCAGCGACTGCGCCTGCTCGGCGTGGTGCCAGGCATGGCGCACCAGCCAGCGTGCTTCGTCCCACGGCACTGCCAGCGCCGGCGCATGCCGGTGGTAGCTGTCCTGCAGCGCGCGATAGAGCTGTTCCTCGCTGGCGCGCGGCCAGGCCAGGTAGACCTCGAAGCCCATCTGCAGCAGGCGGCGGTACTGGTCGAAGTCGTGGTGGCCGAGCCGGCCGACGGCATGGACGCTGCGCCAATAGGCCATTTCGGCATCCAGGTCGAAGTTGCGACGGCTTGTTGCAGTGTGTCGGTTCTGCATGAGCGGTCTCCGTTCGCGGTCCGCCCCCTGTAGGCCGATGCTACGGCCAGGGTGGCGCGGGGTTCAACCCGCGCCGCATTCAGGCGTCCTCGGCACTGGCTGCGTCGAGCTGGGCGACGTCCTGCGCCGACAGCGGCAACCGCGCGGCGGCGAGCACGTCGTGCAGCTGCGCCACGCTGGTGGCGCTGACGATGGGCGCGGTGATGCCGGGCCGGGCGATCAGCCAGGCCAGCGCGACCTGCGCCGGCGTCGCCTTGTGCGCGGCGGCGACATCGTCGAGCGCGTCGAGGATGCGCAGCCCGCGCGGATTGAGGTACTGCGCCACCACCTTGGCACCGCGCGCGCCGCTCTTGCCCGCGTCCTCGGCGCGGCGGTACTTGCCGCTGAGGAAGCCGCTGGCCAGTGCGTAGTAGCTGATCACGCCCAGTCCCTGCTCGCGCGCCAGCGGCTCCAGCTCGGCCTCGTAACCGGCGCGGTCGTAGAGGTTGTATTCGGGCTGCAGGCTCTCGTAGCGCGGCAGGTGGTAGTCGGCCGACACCTTCAGCGCGTCGCGCAGGCGCGTGGCGCTGTAGTTGGACGCACCGATCGCGCGCACCTTGCCGGCCTCGATCAGGCGCGCGAAGGCGCCCAGGGTTTCCTCCAGCGGTACCGATTCGTCGTCCTCGTGCGCCTGGTACAGGTCGACCACGTCGGTCTGCAGGCGGCGCAGCGAATCGTCGATGGCGGCGTTGATGTTGTCGGCGGACAGGCCGGGGTGCTCGGCCCATTTGGCGACCTTGGTGGCGACCACCACCTTGTCGCGCTTGCCGCTGCGCTTGAGCCAGCGGCCGATGATGGCTTCCGATTCGCCGCCCTTGTTGCCCGGCACCCAGGCCGGGTACACGTCGGCGGTATCGACCAGGTTGAAGCCGGCCTCGACGAAGGCGTCGAGCAGGGCGAAGGCGGTCTTCTCGTCCACGCTCCAGCCGAAGACGTTGCCACCGAACGCGATGGGGCCGACCTGCAGGCCGGAACGGCCGAGTTCGCGGAATCGGGTCATGCGCACCTCCTTGGAGTCGGCACACCAGCATAGACGCCGTATATGCCGGTTCCGTTGCGGCGAGGTGAAAACAGCGTTCCGCACGGCTTCCGCGCGCTAACGCGTTGTGAACATTCTGGCCCTGCGGCGGCGTGCGCGCATGCTAGGCTCGCTCCACTTCGACCGTGGACCATTCCGATGAAGACGACCGCCCCGCTGGTTGCCGCCTGCCTGCTGCTCGCCGCGCTGCCGGCCGCCGCGCAGGACCCTGCGCACCATGCCAGCCACGACCACGCCGCGATGCACGACGCGCCGGCATCTTCCGCATCCGCGCTGCGCGCCGCGGTGTCCGGCGACTGGCGCGGCGCCGCCAACACCGCCCGCGACCCGTACCGGCACCCGTTGCAGACGCTGGAATTCTTCGGCGTGCAGCCGCAGCAGACGGTGATCGAGATCACCCCGGGCGGTGGCTGGTACGCCGAGATCCTCGCGCCGTATCTGCGTGGGCACGGCCACTACGTGGCCGCCGTGGTCGACCCGATGGCGCTGCCGGCCGGTGGCGGGCGCGACTACCAGCAGCGCGCCCGCGACGGCCTGGAAAAGAAATTCGCCGAGGCGCCGGCGCTGTTCGACGAGACCGCCGTCGTCGCCTACGACCCGACCGCGCCAGTGCTCGGCACGCCGGACTCGGCCGATGTCGTGCTGACCTTCCGCAACGTGCACAACTGGCGCGCCGCCGGCCAGGCCGAAGGCATGTTCCGCGCGTTCTTCGCGGTGCTCAAGCCGGGCGGCACGCTGGGCGTGGTGGAACACCGCGCCAAGGCCGACGTGCCGGCCGACGACAAGAGCGGCTACGTCGGCCAGGCGCAGGTGATCGCCATGGCCGAGGCGGCGGGCTTCAAGCTCGCGGAAAGTAGCGAGATCAACGCCAACCCGCGCGACACCAAGGACCACCCCAATGGCGTGTGGACGCTGCCGCCGTCCAACAACCACGATGCCGCCGACGATGCCAGGTACAAGGCGATCGGCGAAAGCGACCGGATGACGCTGCGCTTCGTGAAGCCGTGAAAGGCGGGGAGGGGGGAAGGGAACGGGGAGGGTTGCGCGATGCGCCGTGCCGGCGAGTCGCGTGATTTACCGTTTCTGCCGGACCGAAGCGCAGGTGCATGACGTCCGCGCATACGGCCGTTTCCCGTTTCCCGTTTCCCCGTTCCAATGCTCATAGCCTTCAACAAGCCCTTCAACGTCCTGTGCCAGTTCACCGACCGCAGCCAGCTGCCGCGGGCGACGCTGGCCGGTTTCGGCCTGCCCAAGGACGTGTATGCGGCCGGGCGCCTGGACTACGACAGCGAAGGCCTGCTGCTGCTCACCGACGACGGCGGCCTGGCGCACCGCCTGACCGACCCGCGCCACAAGCAGGACAAGACCTACTGGGTGCAGGTGGAAGGCGTGCCGACCGCGGAGAAGCTGCAGGCGCTGCGCGAGGGCGTGCTGCTCAACGACGGGCCGGCCCTGCCGGCGCGCGTGCAGCTGCTGGAAACGCCGCCGGCCCTGTGGCCGCGCGATCCGCCGGTGCGCGTCCGCAAGACCGTGCCCGACGCCTGGCTGGCGATCACCCTGCGCGAAGGCCGCAACCGCCAGGTGCGGCGCATGACCGCGGCGGTGGGCCTGCCGACGCTGCGGCTGGTGCGGGCCTCGATGGGCCCGCATGCGCTGGAGGGGCTGCTGCCCGGGCAGTGGCGGATGGTGCGGTGAACAGGAACGAGTGAACAGGAACGAGGAACGAGTAAAGCAGAAACTGCACGCGTTCAACCCGCGTGTGAACCTGCTTTAGGTTTCGACGTTGCTCTCACTCGTTCCTTGCTTCAAGCATCGCTGCCGATGTCGCTGGTCTCGTCCACCACCGTCGGGACGGGGCGGCGGCGCTGGGCGATCTGCTGCGACCTGGCATCCAGCGCGGCGTTGTCGCGCTTGTTCCTGCGGTAGATCGCGTAGCCGATCAGGCCCAGGCCGACCGCGGCCGCGGCGATGGTGGCGGTGGGATTGCGCCGCGCCACCCGGCCCACGGCGCGGCCGCCGGTCTTCATCGCGCCGATGGCGGCGCCGGCCTTGAGCCAGTCGGCGGCATTGGAGCCGCCGTTCCTGAGGCTGTCGCCGGCGTGGCTGGCCAGTTCCACGGCCCGTTCCAGGGCCGATCCGGTGATGTCGCTGAACTTGCTCATGGGGAAGTCCTCGAAGGTCCGCGGGGAGAGGCGCCCAGTGTCGGGGCTGGCGCGTGCAGGAAATGTTAGTCGCGGAGGGAGAGTGGGCGTCTAACGGCAAAGGCGACCCCTCCCCAGCCCTCCCCTGCGCTGCGCACAAGGGAGGGAGACAAGCCGCCCCCTCCCTTTCGCCGTAGGCGAAGGGGAGGGGTGGGGAGGGGTTGCTCCTTGCAGTCATCTTCCCCACACACCACCTCCGCCTCACGCACGTCTGGCACAAGGAATGGCGATCGCCATCCTGTCGCGCCATGTACGACGTGCGGATCGTCGCGCGTCGCGGGATCGCTCACGTTCCGCGTGGCTTTGCGCGGTGGGTGGCAGTTGCCGTCCATGGATCGTCGGGCCACGGATGCTTGGGATACCGCCCCTTCATCTCCTTCTTCACCTCGGCATACGTGTTTTCCCAGAAGTTGCGCAGGTCGCCGGTGACCTGCAGCGGCTTGCCGCCGGGGGAGAGCAGGTGCAGCAGCAGCGGCACTCGGCCGTCGGCGATGCGCGGGGTGTCGGCCAGGCCGAACAGTTCCTGCAGCTTCACCGCCAGTACCGGCGGGCGCGGGGTGATGCCGTCGTCGTCCATCGCGTAGTCGATGGCGCGGTCCATGCCGGAGGGCACGCTGATGCGCACCGGCGCATGGCGGTCGATCAGCTGGCGCGCGTTCCAGTCGATGCCGGATTTCAGCGCCTCGCCCAGTTCCTGTTCGCCAAGGGCGTCGAGCCGGGTCTTGCCGGCGAAGGCCGGCAGCAGCCAGTCGTCGAGCGTGGCCAGCAGCGCCGCGTCGGACAGGTCGGGCAGCGCCAGCTCCGGCATCCAGTGGCGCAGGCCCAGCACGCGGTGGCGCCATTGCCGCAGGTTGTCCGTCCATGGCAGCGCCTCCAGGCCCAGTTCGCGCACCGCGTCGGTGAGCGCGCGCGCGGCCTGCGCCGGATCGACCTTTCCGGCCGGGCGGCTGTCCAGCACGATGCGGTCGAAACCGGATTCGCGGCGCGCTTCCAGGGCGCGTCGTTCGCCGTTCCAGCGCACCACGTCGTGCTGGTGGAAACGCTGCGGGAAATCGGCGCGCAGGCGCGCCTCGTCCACCGGCGCGGCGCGCAGCACCAGGGCGTCGCGCGCTTCGTGGCGCAGTTCGCTGACCACCAGCCACGGTTCGCCGCGCAGGTCGCTGTTGTCGAACAGGCGCGCGCTGCGGCCGTTGGCCAGTTGATAGCGCAGTGGATCGGCCGGATGCCGCGCGGCGATGCGGTCGGGAAAGGCGTGGGCGAGCAGGTCGCCCAGTTCGTGCGCTTCGATGTCGGCCGGTGGCGCGGCATCGCAGCGCAGGCGTCGCCGCCATTGCCTGGCTGCCGCGTCGATGGCGGCCAGCGCGCTGCGGCTGGCGTCGTGCGGTGCGCGTCCGTTGCGGAACGCGGCCAGCGCGCGCCAGCGCGCGGCCAGTGCGTCGC
>JAEWOJ010000185.1 GCA_023399815.1 Pseudomonadota bacterium
CGACCAGGGCTTTCACCGTAAAGCCCCGGTCGCGACTCACGTCGCTCCTACGGAAACACGCTTCGTTGCCGGCTTCAACCCAGCGGCCAGCGCCCTTCCAGCTGGTAGCGGGTCTGTCCCAGGTAACTGCGGATCAGCACGAACTCGCGCACCAGCCAGCGCATCGGCTGCACCGGCTGCAGCGGCATGCGCCGCTTGTCGTAGAGCAGGGTCAGGTGCGGCGTGAATGCCGGATCCGGACGGCTGCCCACACCCTGCAGGCAGCGCGCCAGTTCCTGGTGCAGGCCATGCAGCAGGTCGGCGCCATGTTCGCTGCGCAGCACGAACGGGTGCTGGCGGCCGCCGGCAAAGCTGCCGACCTGGTCGAAGCACACCTCGAATTCCGGCATCCGCACCCGCGCCGCGGCCTGCTGCACCTTCGCCAGCAGGCTCGGCGGCAGGCCGGCGTAATCCCCCAGGTGATGCAGGGTGACATGCAGGCGTTCGCGCGCCAGCGGCCGCCCGTCCAGGCCATGCTCGGCGCGCAGCCCCTCGGCCAGTTCGGCGATGCGCCAGGCCGTGGCAGGATCGGGCATCACCGCGAAGAACAGGCGTTCGGTGGGGATGTCGCTGCCGAGACCCAGCGACAGTTGCGCCTCGGCGGAGGGAATGAACTTCGTCATGGTCAGGTGGAAACACCGGCCGGCGGGAAGATGCCGGCATGCAGCGGCCGGCCTCGTCTGGGGCGCGGATACTAGCAGACCCTGCCACGCGCGGGGCCGTCCGCTCCCGGCGCCGGCCATGCCCATGGCGAAATAATGGCCACACCTCCGGAACGACCGCGGCACAAGGGCCGCCACGGGTTATCCACATCTTTGCAGGGCGCCCGTCCACATCGCCTGTGGATTCCCGCCCGGCGTGCGCCGGCCTGCCGTGACAGGCATACACTGGGGATCAACGCCGCAAGCCCACGGGTGGTCGCCATGATCGGTTGGAACGCTTTCGTCCTGCTCGCCGCCGTCAACCTCGCGCCGCCGGCCGCGCCACCGACGCCGGAGCAGGTGATGGCGGTTCCGGAAGAACTGCGGCAGCAACTGCAGGAGCGGGTGATCAACGCCGCCAACGCTCCCGAGCAGCGCCTGCTGCGGCTGGTGGACCTGGTGTTCAAGCCGGAGGGCCTCGGCCTGCAGTACGACACCACCGCCACGTTGACCGTGGCCGAGACCTGGACCCAGCACCGCGCCAACTGCCTGTCCTTCAGCCTGCTGTTCGTCGCGCTGGCGCGCGAGGCGGGACTGGAGGCGCACATCCAGGAAGTCGGCCAGGTCGTGACCTGGTACCAGGAACAGGGCGTGATCTACAACGCCGGGCACGTCAACGTCGGCCTGCGCGTGGCCGGCCGGCGCGGCACGCTGGACCTGGACCAGAACGTGCTCTACGACCGCCGCGGCCCGGTGGTGATCACCGACCAGCGTGCCCTGGCCCATTACTACAACAACCGCGGCGCCGAACTGATGGCCGCCCATGACGACAGCGCGATGGACTACCTGCATGCGGCGCTGCGCATGGATCCGTCGTTCGCCCCCGCCTGGAACAACCTGGGCGTGCTGGAAACCCGCCGTGGCGCCACCGTCGAAGCGGCCAGTGCATTCGACAACGCGCTGCGGATCGACCCGACATTGGCGTCGGCCCTGTCCAATGCCACCGCGTTCTACCTGCGGCAGGGCGATGCCGGGCGGGCCGGGCAACTGGGCGACCGCCTGCAGCAGGTGCACAACCGCGACCCGTTCTACCAGTTCATGCAGGGCGTGGCGGCCGAACGCCGCGGCGACTATGCGAAGGCCGTGGACGGCTATCGCCACGCGATACGCCTGTATGGCAACGCCCACCAGTTCCATTTCGGGCTGGCGCGGGCGTATTTCCTGCTCGGCGAGAACCAGCGCGCCATGCGCGAAATGGCGCGCGCCCGCGAACTTGGCGGCTCGGACCGGCTGCGCGCGATCTACCAGGCCAAGCTCGACGGCCTGCACCGGCTCAACGCGCGCCAGGCCCTGCACTGACGCCTCGCCAAAACCGTAGGAGCGACGTCAGTCGCGACAGGGCTTCCCCAAGAAAGCCAAGGTCGCGACCGACGTCGCTCCTACACAGGTTTGTTTTATCGCGGACTCAGGCCTTGCGCAGGAAGCAGGTCTTCAGCACCAGGCCCTTGATCTTGTCCGAGTTGCCTTCGATGTGCTCGGCGTCGTCCTCGACCAGGCGGATGTTGCGGATCACCGTGCCCTGCTTGAGCGGGATCGACGAACCCTTGACCTTCAGGTCCTTGATCACGGTGACGGTGTCGCCGGCGACCAGCACGTTGCCGTTGCTGTCGCGCACCACCAGCGCCGATTCGCTGGCCTCGCCCGGGGTCCATTCGTGGCCGCAGTCGGCGCAGATCCACAGCGCGCCATCGGGATAGACGTTCTCCGACGAGCACTGCGGGCAGGAGGAAACGGACATGGCGACTCCAATACGATGATGTGACAAGCCGCCTATTGTAGCCGCCCGCCCCCGTTCGCCGGGCGCGGGCGGAAGCCGTGCGCTCAGCGCTCGCCGAGGTTCACCCGCACGCTGCCCGAGTGCGAGCTGATGGAGATGTCGCCGTCGCCGCCGCCGATGCGCGCGCCCAGGCTGCTGCCCGGGCCATGGCGCGGGCGCTCGACCTCGCCCACGTCCGAGCGGATGTTGCCGCTGAAGCTGCTGACCTTCAGCTGCGCGGAGGTGCGCGCCGGCAGAGTCAGCGAGATCGGCGCGCTCACCGTCTGCAGGCTGATGCGGCCGCCCGGCTGCAGGCCGGCGCTGCGCACGCCCAGGCTGCCGGACACGGTTTCGGCATTGAGCCGCTGCACCGCGGAGAGGTCGAGATCGATCGCGCCCGAGACCGAATTGGCCGCCACGTCGCCGCCGCTGGCGCCGGCCGCGCTGATCGCGCCGCTGACCGAGCGCAGCTCCAGCCGCGGGGTCCGCAGCTGCGAGCGGATCGCGCCGCTGACGGTGTTGAGGCTGGTCTCGCCGGCCTGCCCGTTGGCGGTGATGCCACCGCTGACGGTGCTGGCCTGCAGCCGGCGCAGATCGACGTCGGCCACGTCCAGCGTGGCGCTGACCGTGCCGGCCTGCAGTTCGCTGCCGCGCGGCACGCGCAGTTCCAGCACCGCGCCGCGGCTGCTGCGGCTGTTCTGCGGGTACACCACCTTCAGCTGCACGCGGTTGGCGCTGTTCTGCACGTCCAGGCGCTGGCCCTCGCCGAGCGTGCCGGTCAGCTGCACCTCGTTGCGGTCCCAGCCGCGCACGGTCACCGAGCCGGCGACGTTGCTGATCTCCACGCGCCCGCCGCTGGACAGTGCGTGGTGTTCGTTGACCGTGGTCTGCGCCAGGGCCGGCGCCAGCGGAGCCAGCAGCGCGACGGCGGCCAGCAGGTATCGCACGGGAGCGTTCATGGTGATTTTCCTTCAGGTGGGAAGACCGGCGGCGGCAAGGCCCTGCCGGGTGAGTTCCAGGCGCAGCGCGTAGGTGCGCCGCAGTTGGCCGAGCAGGAAGCCGGCATCGGGGCTCTGCGCGATCGCCGAGCGGATGCTGCCGGCGCTGGCATCGAGTTCGTGCAGCGCGGGGACGAGTTCGGCGGGTACGGTGTCCTGCGGGATCGCCGCGATCGCCTGCCCGTATTCGTCGGCAAGCGCATCGGCCTGCACTTCCAGCGGCGATTCCAGCGCCGTCGCCGGCGGCACCGGTTGCTCGTGCAGTCCCCACCAGCGACCGGCCCCGAACAGCGCCAGCGCGGCGACCGCTGCCGCCGCGGCGGTGAGCGGCCAACGGCGGCGATGCCGGAGCGGCGTGGCGACGACGGACGGTGCGCGTTGCTCTTCCTGCAGCCGCGCGGCGATGCGCTGCCAGGCCGCGGCCGGCGGCAGGCGCTCGGCCGGAAGCTGGCGCAGGCGCGCGGCCAGATCGTCGTGTTCGTGATCGTGGTCGGAATCGTGTCGGTTCATTGCGTTTCTCCCAGACGCACGCGCAGCAGGCCGCGCGCGCGATGCAGCTGCGCCTTGGAACTGCCGACGGCCATCCGCAGTTCCTCGGCGATCTCCTGGTGTTTCCAGCCTTCGATGTCGTGCAGCACCAGCACCGCGCGGGCGCGCGGCGGCAGGGTTTCCAGCGCGCGTTCCAGGTCCAGCCCGGTGGCCTGGCAGCGCGTGGACGCCGGCATATCCGCCAGCGCATCCATGCCGCCCTCGCCGATGTCCAGCGCCTCGAAGGCGGCGCTGGCGCGCAGTTCCATCAACGCCGTGTTCACCGCCATCCGGTGCAGCCAGGTGCCCAGCGCGCTCTCGAAGCGGAACTGCGGCAGCTTGCGCCAGGCCTGGATGAAGGTCTCCTGCAACGCATCCTCGGCCCGCGCGGCGTTGCCGCCGCACAACCGCCACAGCAGCGCATACAGGCGCGGGGCGTGGCGACGGTAGATGCGCTCGTAGGCGCGGCTGTCGCCACCGGCGGCGGCGCGCGCCAGCACGGCGTCGTCGGCAGCCTGCGGGGATGGAGCGGTGGCGGTCACGGTGGCGTCGAGCATATCCCTTGGATGCGGCGGCCACCGGAAAGGTTTAAAGCCGATCGCCGAAACGCCTGCCGCGAGGATCGCCGGCTGACAGGGCCGGCCCGGTCGTCGACAATCGGCCTTCGCCACTCCCCAGCAATCTCCCATGTTCCGACTTCCTGCCGCCCTGCTGGGCGCCGCCCTCGCGCTGGCCGGCTGCGCCAGCGTTCCCGCGACCGCTCCCGCCGTCCCCGCGGTCCACGCCACGCTGCCGCGCGAGGCCACCTCGCCGCTGATCCTCATCTCGATCGACGGCTTCCGCAACGACTACCTGGAACGCGGGCTCACCCCCACGCTCACGGCTCTGGCCGGCGACGGCGTACGCGCCGAATACATGCGCCCGTCGTATCCCTCGATCACGTTTCCCAACCACTACACGCTGGTGACGGGGCTGCGCCCGGACCACCACGGCGTCATCGCCAACTTCATGACCGATCCGTCGATCCCCGGCGTGCGCTTCAGCATGTTCGATCCGGCCACCGTCGGCGACGAGCGCTGGTGGGACGACGGCACCCCGCTGTGGACCCGCGTGCGCGAACAGGGCGGCCGCGCCGCGGCGATGTTCTGGGTCGGCTCGGAAGCACCGATCCACGGCGCCCGTCCGGAGTTCTGGCGTCCGTTCGACATCCAGGTCAGCTCCGAGGACCGCGTCCGCCAGGTGCTGGATTGGCTGGCGCTGCCCGCCGCGGAGCGGCCGCACTTCATCACCCTGTACTTCGACCAGGTGGACAGCATGGGCCACGAGCACGGCCCCGACTCCCCCGAACTGGACCAGGCGCTGGGCGAGGTGGACACCGCCATCGGCCACCTGCTGCAGGGAATCGACACGCTCGGCCTGGGGCAACGGGTGAACCTGGTGGTGGTATCCGACCACGGCATGACTGCGACGGGGCCGGAAAAGGAGTTCTTCCTCGACGACCTCGTCGACGTGAGCCACCTGGACTTCGGCTGGACCGGCGCCTACGCCTCCTTCGACGCCCTGCCCGGCGGCGAAACCGCCGCGCGGCAGCTGATGGGCCGGCACCCGCACATGGAGTGCATGACCCGCGAGCAGATTCCGGCCCGCTTCGAATACGGCCGGCACCGGCGTGTGCCGGCCTACATCTGCATCGGCGAGCCCGGCTGGCAGATCACCACCCGCGAGGCGGTGCAGCGCAAGAAGCACCGCCTGCTCGGCGAGCACGGCTACGACAACCAGCTCGCCGACATGCGCTCGCCGTTCATCGCCCATGGGCCGGCATTCCGGCAGGGCCTGGTGATCCCGCCGATCGACAACGTCGACGTCTACCCGCTGCTGGCGCGCGTGCTCGGCATCGCGCCGGGCGCCAACGACGGCGACGCCGCCCACACCGCCGCCGCGCTGCGCCCCTGACCACCAGGGGCCGCCGCCGACGGCCGCGTCCCCGCAAGGAGATACCCCGATGAAGCACTACCTGCCGGAATGGATGCACGAATGGGTCGGCACGCTGGAGCTCGCCCTGTCGATCATCGCGATCCTGCTGGCCGCCTGGCTGCTGCGCCTGCTCAGCCGGCGCCTGCTGGCGCGGCTGGGCCGCCACTACACCCTGCCCAAGCCGATGGAAATGGCGATCCGGCGCCTGTCCAGCTTCGTCATCTGGAGCTGCACGCTGGTCGCCATCCTCGACCGTGTCGGCGTGTCGGCCACGGTGCTGTGGACCGCCTTCACCGGCTTTGCCGCGGTCGGCGCGGTGGCGTTCTTCGCGGCGTGGAGCGTGCTGTCCAACATCTTCTGCACGTTCCTGATCTTCACCACCCGCCCGTTCCGCCTCGGCGACCACATCGAGGTGCTGGAAAACGGCGAGAAACCCGGCCTCAAGGGCCGCGTCATCGACATCAACCTGATCTACACCACGATGCAGGAAATCGGCGGTCCGAGCGAAGACGCGCTGATGCAGATCCCCAACAGCCTGTTCTTCCAGCGCGGCCTGCGCCGCTGGCCGGGCGGGCGCATCGACGGGAACCCCCTGCTGGGCGACGGTTGAGGCAGCGGCGGGGCCGGCAGCCGGCCACCGGCGTTTTGTTGCAGTGCAGCGAAAAATGCAAGAATCCACGCCTGCGACAGCCTGAACCGGCCCTGCCCCCATGTCCCACGCCTCCTCCCCGTGCCCGTCCGCCGTGACGGGTGCCGCCGCCCCCGTTTCCGCCGCGCCGGCCCCCAGCGACCGCCAGCGCTGGCTGGGCGTGGTCGCGCTGGCGATGGCCGCCTTCGTGTTCAACACCAGCGAGTTCGTGCCGGTCGGGCTGCTGAGCGACATCGGCGGCAGCTTCGGCATGCCCATCGAGCACGTCGGGCTGATGCTCACCGTCTACGCCTGGGTGGTGGCGCTGACCTCGCTGCCGTGCATGCTGCTCACCCGCGCCATCGACCGCCGCGCCCTGCTGCTGGGCGTGTTCGCGCTGTTCGTCGCCAGCCACCTGCTGTCCGCCGTCGCCTGGAACTTCGGCGTGCTGATGCTCAGCCGCATCGGCATCGCGCTGGCGCACGCGGTGTTCTGGTCGATCACCGCCTCGCTGGCGGTGCGCATCGCACCGGCAGACAAGCGGCCGCAGGCGCTGGGCCTGCTGGCCACCGGCACCTCGGTGGCGATGGTGCTGGGCATCCCGCTGGGCCGCATCGTCGGCGAGCTGCTGGGCTGGCGCATCACCTTCCTGGCCATCGGCGGCGTCGCCCTGCTGGCGATGGGGGTGCTGGCGCGGCTGCTGCCGCCGCTGCCCAGCCAGAACAGCGGCTCGGCCGGCAGCATCCCGCTGCTGCTGCGCCGCCCGGCGCTGCTGGCGCTGTATCTGCTGGTGATGGTGGTGGTGTCGGCGCAGTTCACCGGCTACAGCTACATCGAGCCGTTCGTGCAGCAGGTCGGCGGTTTCGACGCGCACGTGACCACCTGGGTGCTGCTGCTGTTCGGCGGCACCGGCTTCGTCGGCAGCCTGCTGTTCTCGCGCTTCGGCACGCGCTGGCCGCGCGGCTTCCTGCTCGCCGCCATCGGCGCCCTGGCGCTGTGCCTGCTGGGCCTGCGCCCGGCCACCGGCGGCGCCGGGATGCTCTACGGGCTGGCCGCGGTGTGGGGCGTGGCGATGATCTGCTTCGCGCTGTCGATGCAGTCCAAGGTGCTGCGGCTGGCGCCGGACGCGACCGACGTGGCGATGGCGCTGTTCTCGGGCATCTTCAACATCGGCATCGGCGCCGGCGCGCTGATCGGCAGCCAGGTCAGCCTGCGCCTGGGCATGGGCCATATCGGCCTGGTCGGCGGTCTGATCGCCGTCGCCGGCTGGCTGTGGTGGCTGTTCTCGATGCGGCGCTGGGACGGGAGCTTCAGGCTCGGCAACGACGGCCGCTGAGCCTCAGCGCAGCTGGCTGTCCTTGCTGCCGCGGCGGTTGTAGCCGCTGTGGGCCGACTCCTCGGCATCCAGCGCCTGCTGGCAGGCCACGCACAGGCGCACGCCGGGGATGGCCTTGCGCCGCGCCTCGGGAATCGGCGCATCGCATTCCTCGCAGCGCTCCAGCCCCGGCCCGCTGGGCAGGCGGCTGCGGGCGCGCTTGATCGCGTCCTCGACGGTGGCGTCGATCTGATCCTGAACGGCGGTATCGCCCGCCCAACCGGTGGCCATGGCTGGCAGCTCCGAAGTGACCGGCCCCCAGCCTAGCGCAGTCGCCTGTACGCCGGGCCAATGCGCCGGCCCGCCCTCACCACACCAGGTCGTCGGGCACCACGAACTGCGCGTAGTAGGCGTCGTCCTCGGCGTTGCCGCTGGACGCCGGCGCGTCGCCGGCCTGGCCGTGGTCGAGCACGATCAGCGCGGCGTCGCGCTCGCGCACCTTCTCGGCGGCCAGCCGCGGCAGCAGCTCGAAGCCTTCGCCATGGCGCGCGATCACCAACGTGCCGGCGGCCAGCTGCTTGCGCAGCGCCTCGTCCACCAGCAGGGTGCGGATCGCCTCGCCGTCGCTGAAGCGGTATTCCAGCTCGCCACGGCGCGGCACCCTGCGGTCGGCGACGATCTGCCGCGCCTGCGCGCGCAGCTCCTCGGCGCGGCGCTGGGCGTTGCGCTCGGCGGCCAGCACGCGGTCGCGCTCGGCCTTCTCCGCCCGCGCGCGCTCGGCCTCCAGCTGGCTTTCGCTGGGACCCGCGGGCGCGCCCTTGGCGTGCCGCGCCTTGTTCTGCTCGCGCGCGACCTGCGCGACCTGCGACTTCTTGACCAGGCCGGCCTTGAGCAGCTGCTCCTGCAGGGGATTCGCCTTTGCCATCTCTGTGCCACGTAATCGGATCGATGCTGCCATGATACCGGCCCGCCCTTTCCCGCGTCCGTCGATGCAGCCCCTGAAATACCTCGCCGGCTATCCCGGACACCTGCAGCAGCGCGCCCGCGAGCTGCTGGCGCAGGGCGCGCTGGGCGAGGCGGTGCGCCGCCGCTACCCGCAGGCGCATGAGGTGCGCAACGACCGCCAGCTCTACGACTACGTGCAGGCGCTGAAGGAACGCCACCTGCGCCAGTCGGTGCCGCTGGGCAAGGTGCTGTACGACGGCAGGCTGCAGGTGCTCAAGCATGCACTGGGCACGCACACGGCCATCTCCCGCAACCACGGCGGCAAGCTCAAGGCCAGCCGCGAGATCCGCATCGCCAGCGTGTTCCGCGACACCCCGGCCGAGTTCCTGCGGATGATCGTGGTGCACGAACTGGCGCACCTGAAGGAGGCCGAGCACAACAAGGCCTTCTACCAGCTGTGCCTGCACATGGAACCGGACTACCACCAGCTGGAATTCGACCTGCGCCTGTACCTGACCGCGCTGGAGCACGAGGCTCGCCTGTAGGAGCGACGTGAGCCGCGACGAGGCTTGCCCGGTAAAACCCGGTCGCGACCCACGTCGCTCCTGCAACGGCCGAGCGCTACACTCCCCGCCCGCCGTACCGAACCTGCGCCCATGACCACGCCCATCCGCCTCGACAAGCACCTCGCCGCGCAGCTGCAATGCTCCCGCGCACAGGCCCGGCACTACATCGAGGGCGGCTGGGTCAGCGTGGACGGCGTGGTGGTGGAAGCGCCGCAGGCGATGGTGGCCGGCCAGACCGTCACCCTCGCCGCCGACGCCGCCAGCGAACCCGCCGAACCGGCGACGCTGCTGCTGAACAAGCCCGCCGGCTGCGGCGCCGACGCCATGACCGCGCTGCTGCGCGAGGACGAACGCTTCGCCGAGGACGGCTCCGGCATCCGCCTGCTGCACCGCCACTTCCTGCGCCTGGAAGCGCCGATGCCGCTGGACGACGACGCCTGCGGGCTGGTCGTGCTCACCCAGGACTGGCGCGTGCGCCGGCACCTGCTTGAAGCCGGGGCATCGCTGGAACAGGAATTCATGGTCGACGTGGAAGGCGAGGCCAGCCCCTGGGCGCTGTCGCGGCTCACCCACGGCATGAGCTACCAGGGACGCGCCCTGCCCGCCTGCAAGGCCAGCTGGCAGAGCGAGCAGCGCCTGCGCTTCGCGATCAAGGACGTGCGGCCGGGCCAGCTGCGGCACATGTGCGCCGAGGTCGGGCTGCGCGCCACGCAGGTCCGCCGGCTGCGCATCGGCCGCATCGGCCTGAGCCGGATGCCGGACGGCCAGTGGCGTTATCTCGCCCCCGGCCAGCGCTTCTGAGGCGCGCCTTCCCGTGTAGATGCGGAGCTTGCCCCGCGTGACGCGTCATCGGGAAAATCCTGCGGGCAGGCTCCGCCTCTGCGCCGAGGCGGGTTTTCCAGCAGGCGAAGCAATGCGGCCGCAGCAGACGGCACAACGTCAGGCGCCGCCGGAACAGCGCGGCCAACGCCAGCGGCGACACTGCCGCATCCCCCGAACGCCATCGAAGCCGCTGCCGGCATCACCGGATCATCGCTAGGATGCGCGCATGGAACCGTCCCGCACCCGCGGCAGGCGCCTGCTGCGCCTGGCCGGCCGCCTCCTCGTCGCGCTGTTGCTGCTGGTCGCCAGCGGCCTGCTGCTGGGCGACTGGCTGACCCCGCGCGCGGTCGGCCCGCCCTCGCACGCGCTGCCGCCGCAGACCGGGCAGACGCCGCTGGACCGGCAGCTCGAACCGCTGTCCGCCGCGCATCCCGGCCAGAGCGGCGCGGCCTACCTGGTCGATGGCCTGGAAGCGTTCGCCGCGCGCTCGGTCCTCGCCCGCCAGGCCGGCCGCAGCCTCGACCTGCAGTACTACATGTGGCACGACGACATGGTCGGCCACCTGCTCGCGCGCGACGTGTACGAGGCGGCCGAACGCGGCGTGCGCGTGCGCCTGCTGCTGGACGACATGAACGCCTCCGGGCTGGATGCGCAGCTGCTGGCGCTGGACGCGCATCCCGGCATCGAGGTCCGCCTGTACAACCCGTTCCGCAACCGCAAGGGCCTGTGGCGGCTGGTGGAAATGGTGCAGCGGGCCTTCAGCCTCAACCACCGCATGCACAACAAGGCGTGGATCGCCGATGGCCGCGCGGCCATCGTCGGCGGCCGCAACATCGGCGCCGAATACTTCGACGCGCGCCCGGACGTGAACTTCCGCGACCTGGACCTGCTGCTGGCCGGCCCGGCGGCCGGCGAAGCGAGCGCCGTGTTCGACGCGTTCTGGAACAGCGCCGCCGCCGTTCCCATCGCCGACCTGAACCCGCCCTCTCGGCAGCAGCTCGGCCGGCTCATCTCGACCGCCGCGCGGGATGCGCGCCAGGCCGAGGCGCAGCCCTACCTGGAGCGGCTGCGCAGTCGGCTGCAGGACGGCTACATCGGCCAGCGCCTGCCGCTGCACTGGAGCGGACGCATCCGCGTGTATTCCGATCCGCCGCTCAAGCACCGCGACATCGACCGCGGCGACTGGCTGGTGACGCGGCTGGCGCAGGAACTGGGCCAGCCGCAGCGCAAGACCCTGCTGATCTCGCCCTACTTCGTGCCCGGCGACACCGGAACGGAGGCGCTGCTGCGGCAGGCGGCCAGGGGCGTGCACGTCGGCATCGTCACCAATTCGCTGGCGGCCAACGACGTGGCCGCGGTGCACAGCGGCTACATGCACTACCGCGCGCCGCTGCTGCGCGGCGGCGCGCACCTGTACGAACTGAAGGCGCGCGGCAGCGCCGGCGGCAAGGGCTCGGCCTTCGGCAGCAGCGGCGCCAGCCTGCATACCAAGGCCATCGTCGTGGACGACCGGCGCGGCTTCGTCGGCTCGTTCAACATCGACCCGCGCTCGGCCTACCTCAACACCGAGATGGGCGTGCTGTTCGACGACCCGGTGCTCGCGGTGCGGCTGCGCGACGAATACCTGCGCCTGTCCGGCCCGGAACTGAGCTATTACCTCCACCTCGACCGCGACGGCCAGCTGCGCTGGCTGGACCACGCGCGGCAGCCGCCGGTGGCCCATGTCGCCGAACCGGATACGACCTGGCTGCAGCGCGCCACCGCGCGCGCCATCAGCTGGCTGCCGCTGGAATCGCAGTTGTAGGCGCGCGGATTCCGGCATCGGGGCCGGAGCGACCGGCTCAAACGCCGCGCGGATCGTCCGGGTTGACCCGCCGCCACAGCCAGCCGCCCACGTGGTCGGGAACGCAGGTGGCCAGCAACGCCAATGCCTGCTCCTCGTCCAGCAGTTTTTCCCGGCACAGCATCGACATCGCCGCGGCCAGTTCGCCGATGTCCAGCGAGCGCAGCAGCGGCGGCACCGGCAGCGCCTGCCCGTCGGCTTCCAGCGCCACGGCGATGTCCGGCGCCAGGTTCCATTCCCTGGCGATACGCGCCGACAGCGACGGCGTGCAGCGCTCCAGCAGCGACAGCAGCAGTTCCGGCGACGGCGCCAGCGTCTGCCGGCGCGAATAGGCGTCGGCGGTGGCGCGCACCACCATCACCATGCCCAGCCCGCGCAGCAGGCCGGCCAGCTGCGCGGAGAAGCCGTCCTCGCGCTCGACGCCGCGCGCGTGGTCGGCCGCGGCCAGCGACATGCGCAGGGTGTAGTCCCAGATCCGCTGCGAGAAGCGGCCGCCGTCGCGGTCCGGCGGGTTCATCACCGGCTGCACCAGCGCGGCGGAAATGATCTGGCGGATGCCCTCGTTGCCGACCAGCGTCACTGCGCGCTCGATGCTGCGCACCTCCTGCTGCTGGAACCGGTACAGCGCGCTGTTGGCGATGCGCAGCAGGTTCACCGTCAGCACCGGGTCGCCAGCGATGATGCGGCCGATGGAACGCGCCGAGGCGGTGCTGTCGTTGACGCTCTGGATCAGCTGCGGCAGCAGGTGCGGGCGGCGCGGGATGTAGCGCTGCGACAGGTCGGCGCGCTCCAGCGACGCGACCACGGCGTCGGCCACCTGGCGATGCTCGGGCGAATCGGGAACCTCGGCCTCGGCGGCTTCCACGCCCAGCGCGGCGCACAGGAAGCGCCGGCGCATCCGCGCCAGCAGCGCCGGGTCCATCGCCGGCGCGGCCATGGTGCCGGTGTCGGGGGCTTCGGGAACGAAGGTCCAGCCCTCGGCCTGGCGTCGCCGCCCGAACCACCAGGCTGCACCCGCGCCCGCCAGCAGCGCCGCCGCGACCGCGGAGAGGATCACCCGTTCCAACGCAAGCGCCCTCCGTGCAGGGAAAGTGATGGCCGCGACCGCATGCGGCCGGTCTACTTGTCGGCTTTTTCCAGGCGGATGCCGAGCGGCCCCGTCAGCGACCCGTCCTTGTTGACGGTGAAGTCCAGCGAGGCGCCCTTCTGCGGCAGCGCCACCTTCAGGGTGTCGCCGTCGCGCACGTAGCGGGTCTCCTGCGCGATGCCCATGGCCTCGATGGTCACCTTGCCGCCGGAGGTGAAGCTGTACTTGGTGATGCCCATCGGGTCGGCATAGACGCCGCTGATGCCATGGCTGCAGGCCGACAGCAGGCAAAGCGCGGCAACCAGCAGGTACTTCTTCATTGCGTCCCCCGGGGATATCGGTTCATGGCGGCCATGGCCGCCGCATGCAGCGTGATTCTGCCACAGGCCCACAGCCGCCAAGCGGCGCCGGTACGTCAGCCCGGCTCTTCGGCGCTGTGGACGCCGGCCGGTTCGGCCTGCGCCACCGGCGCGCGCACGAACCTCGCCGACAGCGGCAGCGCGAAGGCGAGCCCGGCGCCCAGCGCCAGGCAGGCGCCGCCGGCGAAGGCCATCGGCAGGCCGAAGCGCGAGGCGATCACGCCGGCCAGCACCATGCCCGCGCCGATGCCCACGTCCAGCGCACAGAAATAGGTGGCCACCGCCGTGCCCCGCTGCGCATGGCCGCCGAGGTTGACCATCATCGTCTGGTAGGCCGGATACACCACGCCGAAGCCGAACCCGGCCAGCAGGCCCGACAGGTAGTACGTTCCCGGCGCGCTCGCCCAGGCCATCAGGCCGAGGCCGGCGACGACCGCCAGGCTGCCGCCGTTGGTCGCCGACACCACCCGGCCGCCGTCGATCAGGCGCCCGGAGAACGCGCGCGAGACCATCATGCCCACCGCCATCAGGGTGAAGAAGATGCCGGTGTTGCCCACTCCCAGCTGCCTGCCGTGGATCGCGGCGAAGGCCAGCAGCATGCCGTAGCCGAGGCCGATCACCGCCAGGTTCAACGCGAGCGGGATGCCCCGCACCAGCAGGAAGCGGTCCAGCGACAGCACTGTGGCCGAGCTGTTGCGCAGCTTGCGCGGCGCGTGCACCCGCGTGGCCACCAGCAGGCCGGCCACGCCGGCGGCCACCGCCGCCTCGAAGATCGCCTGGAACGGGTAGCGATCCATCAGCCACAGGCCGGCCATCGGTCCCAGCGCCATCGCCAGGCTGCTCATCAGGCCGAAGAAGCCGATGCCTTCGCCGCGCCGCGCGGACGGGATGATGTCGATGGCCTGGGTGTTGGCCGCGGTGCTCATCACCGCGAAGGTCAGGCCGATGCCCAGCCGCACCAGCACGAAGACCAGCACCGTGTGCGCCAGCAGGTAGCCGGCGGTGAACAGCACGTAGCCCGCCAACGCCACCAGGTAGGCGTGCTTGGCGTTGCAGCGGTCGACGATGAAGCCGGAGAACGGCCGCACCAGCAGCGCGGCGATCACGTAGCTGGACAGGATCGCGCCGACCGTGGCCTCGCCGATCCGCAGCTGCTCCAGCAGGTGGAACGGCAGCGTCGGCATCAGCACGTAGAACGACATGCCCATCAGGAAGTTGGCGATGCACGCCAACAGGAAGCCCGGTGTCCACAGCGCGGGCCGGGGCATGTTCATGCGCGGGCCGCCATGCGGCCTGCCGGCGGCGGCAGACCGGCCGGCGTGCGCAGGACCCGCCGCGTCTCGCTCATCACCCCACGCCGCGCAGCGCCAGGGTCAGCGCCAGCACGCTCAGGATCACCGCGATGGTGCCGTCGAGCACGCGCCAGGTGCCGGGCTTGTTGAACAGCGGCGCCAGCAGGCGCGCGCCCAGCCCCTGCGCGGTCAGCCACAGCGCGCTGGCGGTGACCACGCCGGCGGCGAAGGCCATGCGCGCATGGCCGAAGTTGTCGGCGATCGAGCCGATCACCACCATGTCCAGCCAGAAATGCGGGTTGATCACCGAGAACCCGGCCGCGGCCAGCATCGCCGCGCGGCGCGAGGATTCGGCGCTGTCGTCCAGCTGCATGCCGCCACCGCCGGCCATCGCCCGCCGCGCCGACTGCAGCGCGTACCAGACCAGGAAGGCGACGCCGCCCCACAGCAGCACCGTGGTCAGCCACGGCAGCTGGTCGGTCAGGGTGCGCAGGCCGGCGACGCTGGCGAAGATGAAGGCCGCGTCGATCGCGAAGCAGGTGGCGATGACCGGGATCACGTGCTGGCGCAGGATGCCCTGACGCAGGATGAAGGCGCTCTGCGCGCCCACCACGGCGAAAAGACCGATGCCGGTACCGGCACCGCTGAGCCAGGCGCTGCTGGTGGCCTGGGCGGCTACGACGGAAAACATGGGGGAGACTTGCCTTGCTGCGGAATGGGGAAGGCGGAACCCCAAGGGGAGAGAGGACCAAGGGGCCGCCGACGGGCGATATTGTCGCAATGCAGCATAAGAAAGTGGAGCTAAACTTATTAAACCGTCATTAGCAATGCTTAATCATGCGCATCGACCATGCCCAGCTCCGCGCCCTGGCCGCGGTGATCCGCGAAGGCAGCTTCGAGCGCGCCGCCCTGTCGCTGAACGTCACCGCCTCGGCGGTGTCGCAGCGGATCAAGGCGCTGGAGGAGCGCGTCGGCAAGCTGCTGGTCAAGCGCACCAGCCCCACCGAGGCCACCGCCGAGGGCCAGGTGATGGTGCAGCTGGCCGAGCAGACCGCCCTGCTGGAACGCGATGCCTTCGAGCGCATCGGCCTGTCCGACGCCGACCTGCCGCGGGCCAGCATCGCGGTGGCGGTGAACCACGACAGCATGGAGACCTGGTTCCCGGAGGCGGCGCTGGCCTTCGCCCGGGTCAGCAGCACCACGCTGGACCTGCACACCGAGGACCAGGACCACACCGCCGCGCTGCTGCGCCAGGGCGCGGTGCTGGGCGCGGTCACCACCCTGGCCGAGCCGGTGCAGGGCTGCCAGATCCACGCGCTGGGCAGCATGCGCTACGCCGCCACCTGCACCCCGGAATTCCATGCCCGCCATTTCGCCCGCGGCGTCACCGCGCTGGCGCTGGCGCAGGCGCCGGTGCTGGTGTTCAACCGCAAGGACGACCTGCAGGCGCGCTACGCCCAGCGCCTGACCGGCTCGCAGCAGCCGCTGGACGCGCCGACCTGGTGGATTCCCTCCACCCGCGCCTTCGTCCACGCCAATCTCGGCGGCCTGGGCTGGACCATGAATCCGCTGCCGCTGGTGCGCCGCCACCTGGACAGCGGACGCCTGGTCTACGTCAAGGCGCGCGCCTGGGAGGACATTCCGCTGTACTGGCAGCACTGGAAGGGCGAGGTCGCCTCCATGGCGCTGCTCACCCGCGCCATCCTGCAGGCGTCCTCGACCCTGATCCGCAAGCGCCGTTGAGCGGCCCTGGGCGCCTCAGTCGAAATACAGCGCCAGCCCGATGCCGCCCTGCCAATCGGCGGTCCGGTCGTCCAGGCCGCGCAGGAAGGACGCATCCAGTTGCAGCCGCGGCGTCGCCATCCAGGTCAGTCCGGCACCGGCCGCGCGCATGTGCCGGGCGTCGTTGCCGTAGCCGGCTTCGACATAGGCCGCCACGTCCTCGCCCAGGGCGAAGCCGTAGCTGGGCGAGAACAGCCAGCCGCTGCCGCCGTCGCCCCATTGCCGGTCGGCGTACAGCGCCAGGCTGGTATCGGCCGGCAGGGCCCAGGCCACGGTGACGCCCGCATCGCGGGTGTATCCGCCAGCGCCCAGCGGGACGCGTCCCCAGGGCAGCGTGGTGCCGAGCTTGAACGCGACCGTCAGGGTGTCGCTGGCCAGCGCCGGCGCCCACTTCAGGGCGAGGCTGCCATCGCCGCCGCCGTCGGCACGCTCGCGCAGGCCGCTGCCGCGGACGCGCTGGCCGCTCCAGCTGTCCGCGCCCAGCTGCAGTTCCAGCGTCCGCGACACGCCCAGCCGCAGCAGGGTATCGGCGGCCCAGGTGGTGGTGGTCGCGCCGCCGCTGCGGTCGCGGCTGCCATCCGGCAGGCCCTGCTCCCAGGCGGACACGCCCCTGCCCACCGTGCTGGCGGAAAAGCCGATGCCGGGCCGGTCATACGCCGGCGCCTGCGCCGCATGCGCGCCGGCACAGGCCAGCATCAACGACAGCCCGATCAGCCCCTTGCCCATCCCGCAGCGCTCCATTCCCCTGGTTGCGGCAGTGTACGCAGGCCGGACTGGTCAGCGCTGCGCCAGCGCATGCTCCAGGCCACCGCGGACCGCCGCCACCTGGGCGTCGTCGCACTGCTCGGGCGTGGCGCGCGGGCTGTCCGGGTAGACCTCGGTGGTGGTGGTGTAGCGCGCGCCGGTGATGCCCGCGCACAGGCCCAGCGCCTTGAGCGGGTATTCGATGACGCCGTGCGCCACCACCGGCGAGCCGATGATCCGCCCCTGCGCGTCCGGCGGCGCGATGTGGGTGACCCTGGCCACCTCGGCGATCACCGCCTGCTGGAACGCCGGCTGCGGGTTCTCGCTGTCGTCCACCAGATAGAAGCCGTCGGGAATCCCGTCCGGCTCGAACGGCTTGCCGTCGCGCGCGGCAAGCGCCGGGCGGAACTCGCCCTCGTCGCTGTCGGTGGTCTCGTGCAGGTCGATGTGCATCAGGAAGCGCCCGGCCAGCGGCCGCACCAGCGCCATCAGCGCCGCCGATTCCGGGGCCGGGCTGTCGGCGGTGAAATTGCGGTTCGGGTCCAGCGCCAGCGCGTTCCAGCGCTGGATGCGCTCGTAGCCCCATGGACTGACGCAGGGCGCGACCAGCAGGTTGCAGCGGCCGGCGTAATCGGCCGCGTGCTGGCCGACGAACTTCAGCGCGCCCTGCACGCCGCTGGTTTCGTAGCCGTGCACGCCGCCGCTCACCAGCGCCACCGGCAGGGCGTCGTCCCAGTTCCGGCTGCGGATCGCCAGCAGTGGATAACGGCCGGAGGGATAGTCGAGTTCACCGTACTGCGCCACGTCGAAGCGGTCGCGCAGCGCGTCGATCCTGGCCAGCACGTCCTGCGCGTAGCTGCGCCGCACCGTCTGCCGCGCCAGCCATTGCGCCTTTTCCGCGGCGCCCCACGGCTGGCCGGGGGTTCCGATGGGGTAGAAGGCAGTGGCCATGGCGGTTCCTCGTTGTTGCGGACAGGCGCGCACTCTAGCAAGCCGCCCACCGGTAATGCCGGCCGCTGGCCGGCAACCGCGGGAATCTCCGGATGCGAGGCTGCCGGCCAGCGGCCGGCACTACCGGGATGTTCGCAGGTCGGGGTTACCGCCCTAACGGCTTCGCCATGTGCCGATACGAACGTCGGAGACGTAGCCCCGACCTGCGGCTCTGCCCGGAAAACATCCGTTCCAAGGTAGTGACGGCCGCTGGCCGGCAACCGCAGGAAGCTAAGAATGCGAAGCTGCCGGCCAGCGGCCGGCACTACCGGTCAGCGCGCCTGCTCGAGCAGCGTGGCGATGTCCTCGTCCTTCTGCTGCCACAGGCCGTTCATCCATTGCTGGAAGCGCGCGCGGAAGGCGCGGTCGCCCTGGTAGTCGCCGCCGGCCAGTTCGGCCGGGATCGGCCACTGCCGCACCAGCACCTTCACCTCCGGGACGCGGTCGGCCATCAGGTCCAGCATCGACGGGATGCCCTTGGGATAGACGATGGTCACGTCCAGCAGCGCGTGCAGGCCCTTCCCCATCGCGTCCAGCACGAAGGCCACGCCGCCGGACTTGGGCTTGAGCAGGTGGCGGAACGGCGAGGCCTGGGCGTCGTGCTTGGCGCGGGTGAAGCGGGTGCCCTCGACGAAGTTCATCACCGCCACCGGGATGTCGCGGAACTTCGCGCAGGCGCGCCGCGTCACCTCCATGTCGCGCCGGCCCAGTTCCGGGTTCCTGGTGATCTGCTTGCGGCTGTAGCGGCCCATGAACGGGAAATCCAGCGCCCACCACGCCAGCCCCAGCACCGGCACCCAGAACAGCGAGCGCTTGAGGAAGAAGCGCAGCAGCGGGATGCGGCGGTTGAACACCTTCTGCAGCACCAGGATGTCCACCCAGCTCTGGTGGTTGGCCAGCACCAGGTAGTGCCCGTCGCGCGCCAGCGCGGCGTCGCCGCCGACCTCGAAGCGGGTACGGGTGAAGGCGCCCATCATCGCGCTGTTGGCGCCGATCCAGCTCTCAGCCAGCCCGGTCAGCAACGGGTTGCAGGCGCGCCGCACCGCCGCCAGCGGCAGCAGCGCCTTGAACAGCGCCACCGCGAACAGCGGCACGCAATGCAGCAGCGTGTTGAGGGCGATCAGCAGCAGGATCGGGACGATGCGGAACCATTTCATGGGGAATATCTCGCGCGGGCGGACCGGCGCCGCCATCGAAAAGCGGCACAGGGTAGCAAACGCCGCCGCTTCCCCCTTCCGCCGGACACCCGGCCCGGCGTAATAATTCCCCATCGCCCCCGCATCGCCGTATCCCGCATGCCACTGAAGCTGCCGCCCCTGGGCGAGATCCTCGACCTGCTGCCCGACGTCGTGTGCGTGGTCGATCCGGAGGGCCGCTACCTGGCGGTCAACGCCGCCTTCGAGCAGGTCTTCGGCTATCGCCCGGACGACATCCTGGGCCGCTGCATGATCGAACTGGTCCATCCCGAGGACCGCTCCGTCACCGGGCAGGCGGTGCAGCGGGTCATGGAAGGCCGGCCGCTGCCGAACTTCCGCAATCGCTACGTCCACCGCGACGGGCGCGTGGTGGACATGCAGTGGTCGGCCAAATGGCTGCCCGACTACGGCGTGCGCATCGCCGTCGGCCACCAGGTCACCGAACTGCGCGACCTGGAGCGCCGGCTGGAGTTCATGGCCGGGCACGACCCGCTCACCAGCCTGCCCAACCGCTACCGGCTGCGCGAGGAGCTGGAACGGGCCATCGGCGATGGCAGGAAGGCGCTGGCGGTGCTGTACCTGGACCTGGACGGCTTCAAGGCCATCAACGACCACCACGGCCATGCGCAGGGCGACCACCTGCTGTGCGAGACCGCCGACCGGCTGCGGCGGGCGCTGCGCCACGGCGACTTCATCGCCCGCGTCGGCGGCGACGAGTTCGTGGTGCTGCTGCCGGGCTGCGCCAGCCGCGACGACGCGCGCGCGGTGGCCGATGCCCTGCAGGCCGGGCTGGACGCCAGCGCGGCGCCGTCGCCGTTCTCCCGCATCGGCGTCAGCATCGGCGTGGCCTGCTGTCCGGCCGACGGCGGCGATGCGGAAACCCTGCTGCGCAGCGCCGATGCCGACATGTACGCGATCAAGCACCGCCGCCGCGCGCCGGCGGCGTCCTGAGGGACGCAGGACCGGCGCGGCCCCTCTGTTACCCTAGCGCGATGAACCAACCCGCTGACCCTTCGGCCGCCTCTCCTGTTTTCACGCCGATGGCGCAACGCTTCCGCGGTTTCCTGCCGGTGGTGGTGGACGTGGAGACCGGCGGCTTCGACTGGAACCGGCACGCGCTGCTGGAAATCGCCGCCATTCCGCTGGACATGGACGAGAACGGCCTGCTGCATCCCGGCCAGACCAGCTGCGCACACGTGGTGCCGGCCGAGGGCACCGACATCGACCCCAAGTCGCTGGAAGTCACCGGCATCGTGCTGGACCATCCGTTCCGGCTGGCCAAGCCCGAGCGCGAGGCGCTGGAGCACGTGTTCGTGCCGGTGCGCGCGGCGCTGAAGAAATACGGCTGCCAGCGCGCGATCCTGGTCGGCCACAACGCCCATTTCGACCTGAACTTCGTCAACGCCGCGGTCGCGCGCAGCGGCCACAAGCGCAACCCGTTCCACCCTTTCAGCGTATTCGACACGGTGACCCTGGCCGGCGTGGCCTACGGCCAGACCGTGCTGGCGCGGGCGGTGCAGGCGGCCGGTTTCGAATGGGACGCCAACCAGGCGCACAGCGCGGTATACGACACCGAGCAGACCGCGCGCCTGTTCTGCCAGATCGTCAACGGCTGGCCGCGGCTGTAGGGCACACCAGCGCTGCGGCGGGGACATAACCCCGACCTACGAAAGCCCCTCGCCTCCCGGGAAACATCCCCCCGGTAGTGCCGGCCGCTGGCCGGCAACCTCGCATC
>JAEWOJ010000193.1 GCA_023399815.1 Pseudomonadota bacterium
GGCAGCCTCGGGGATCATTGCCATTGCAGTTGCCGGCCAGCGGCCGGCACTACCCTCGATTGCATGGGCGTGGAGATGGCGGTGGGTGCCGACCGTTGGTCGGCACTGTCGGCCAGCCTGCGTCAAACCCATCCGCACCACCCGACCAACGGTCGGGCGCTACCGGGGCAGGGACAGCGCGGTGAAGAGCCATACAGCGCCGGTGTTTACAATGCCCGCCCATCGCGCCTGCCGGTTCCGGCATGGCCGCCTTCCCTTCCACTCATCGCGGCGCCTCTGGCGCTGCTGCTTGTCGTCCGCCATGTCCCCGCATCCGTCGATCCGCTTCGCCCCGCTCACTCCGCTTTCGCTGCTGCTGGCCGTGCTGGCCATGGGCACGGTGGTGCTCGGCTCGAACATGCTGGTGCAGTACCCGATCAACGACTGGCTGACCTGGGGCGCCTTCAGCTATCCGGTCGCGTTCCTGGTCAGCAACCTGATCAACCGCCGCTTCGGTCCGCAGGCCGCGCGGCGCGTGGCTTGGGCCGGCTTCGCGGTGGCGGTGGCGCTGTCGGTGTGGGTCGCCACCCCGCGCATCGCCGTGGCTTCGTGCATGGCCTTCATCTGCGCGCAGTTGCTGGACATCACCGTGTTCGACCGGCTGCGCAGCGGCAACTGGTGGCGGGCGCCGTCGATAGCCACCACCTGCAGCGCGACGCTGGACACGGCGATCTTCTGGTCGATCGCCTTCGCCGGCTCGTCGCTGCCCTGGGTCAGCTGGGCGGTCGGCGACTGGCTGGTGAAGCTGGGCATCGGCCTGTGCCTGCTGGTGCCGTTCCGCGCCCTGCTGTGGAAGATGGCGCCGGCACGGCCGTAGGCCGGGGCGTGGGGAGTCGCGATGCCTCTGCTCCTCCCCTTGTTCGCGCAGCGAACAGGGGGAGGTTGGGAGGGGGTGCTTTGTTGTTTGCGAGCGTCCAAAGCCCCCCTCCCCGACCCTCCCCTTCGTGCTGCGCACGAAAGGGAGGGGGCGGTTCTTCCGCAACGGGGCGTTCGTGCCAGGGCGCACGCGCGCCCTGGTGGAAGATGGCGCCGGCGCGGCCGTAGGCCGGGGCGTGGGGAGTCGCGATGCCTCTGCTCCCCCCCTTGTTCGCGCAGCGAACAGGGGGAGGTTGGGAGGGGGTGCTTTGTTGTTCGCGAACGCCCAAAGCCCCCCTCCCCAGCCCTCCCCTTCGTGCTGCGCACGAAAGGGAGGGGGCGGTTCTTCCGCAACGGGGCGTTCGTGCCAGGGCGCACGCGCGCCCTACCTGCGCTCTCCCGGCTCGAACGGCAATCCCTGTGCCGCGGCTGCGACGGTGATCGCGGCGCAGGCGCTTTCGATTTCCGGCGTCGGCGCGGTGATGCGCGGGCGCCGGTCCAGCGTGCAGGCCAGGCCCGCATCGAGCAGGGTCGCATGGGCCTCGTGCAGGGCGACGGCGGCATCGGCCGGCAGCCAGCCGCTGGATGCCAGCGCGTCGATCAGACGCGGCGTTTCGCGCGGCCCGCACAGCGCCGGATCGCGCGCCGCGCCGGCCAGCACGCCGGTCTGAAGCAGGAACTCCAGGTCCACCAGCCCGCCGCCGCCCTGCTTGAGATCCAGCCGCGCCGCATCGCTGCGGTCCAGCTCGGCGCGCATGCGCGCGCGCATCTTCAGCACGTCGCCGAACAGGGTGTCCGCATCGCGCGCGCGGCCCAGCGTGGCCGCGCGCACCCGTTCGAAGTCGGCCAGCAGGCTGGCGTCGCCGGCGACACCGCGGGCGCGCACCAGCGCCTGGTGCTCCCAGGTCCAGGCGCGCTCGCGCTGGTAGTCGGCATAACTGGCCAGCGAGGACACCAGCGCGCCCTTGCCGCCATCCGGGCGCAGGCGCACGTCGATGTCGTACAGGCGCCCGGCGGCGGTGACCGCCGACAGCAGCGCCATCACCTTCTGCGCCAGCCGCGCGAACCAGCGGCTGCTCTCCAGCGGACGCGGGCCGTCGCTTTCCTCGGCGTCGGCCGGATGGTCGTACAGGAACACCAGGTCCAGGTCCGAACCAAAGCCCAGCTCCAGCCCGCCCAGGCTGCCATAGCCGATGATGGCGAAGCGGCCGCCCGGCACCTGCCCGTGCGCGGCCACCAGGTCAGCGCGCACCATCGCCAGCACGGTGTCCACGACGGCATCGGCCAGCTGCGCCAGTTGGCGGGTGCAGTCCACCGCGCGCTGGCGGCCATCGTGGAAGGCCAGCGCCATGCGGAAGCTCAACGCCAGCCGCACTTCGTTGAGCACGCGCAGCGCACCCTCGGGATCGTCGATCGCCAGGGCCGTTGCGCAGGCGTCGCGCATCTCCTGCGCATCCGGCAGCGGGCCGGCCACGCGCGTGTCCAGCAGTTCGTCCAGCAGCAGCGGGAATGCCACCAGGCGTTCGGACAGCAGCGCGCTGCGCGCCAGCACGTTGACCAGCCGGGTCAGTGCGCTGGGCTGTTCGTCCAGCAGTGCCAGGTAGCTGGTGCGGCGCAGGATCGCCTGCAGCAGGCCGAGCACGCGGCGCAGCGCGGCGTCGGGCTGCGGCGAGCGGGTGGCGGCATGCAGCAGCGCCGGCAGCACCCGGTCCAGGCGCGCGCGCGCGACGTCGGACAACGACTTCACGCCGAGCGACTGCGCGAACTCGCGCAGCGACTGGTCGGCCCCGGCGGCGTCGGCGAAGCCGGCCTCGGCCAGCACTGCCGCATCGCCGCCACCGGGCAGCACGCGCCAGTAGCTGGACAACGCATCCGGCGCGGCCTGGCCGCGGCGCGGCGCCAGCAGCGCGGCGAACTCGGTGGCGACGCGCTGGCGCTGCACATCCAACGCCGATAGCAGGGCGTCCCAGCCGGCGTAGCCCAGGCCCAATGCGATGCGTTCGCGGTCCTGCGCGTCGGCCGGCAGGCGATGGGTCTGCGCGTCGCGCAGCATCTGCAGGCGGTTCTCCAGCCGGCGCAGGAAGCGGTAGGCCGCGACCAGCGCGGCGCCATCGGCCGCGTCCATCTGCCCGGACTCCACCAGCGCCCGCAGCGCCGGCAGCAGGCGCCGCTCGCGCAGCGCCGGCTCGCGGCCGCCACGGATCAGCTGCAATGCCTGGGCGAGGAACTCGATCTCGCGGATGCCGCCCGGCCCGCGCTTGATGTCGTCGAAGCGGTCGCTGCGCGCGACCTCGGCGCTGATCGCCGCCTTCATCTCGCGCAGGCCGTCCAGCGCGGTGTAGTCCAGGTAGCGGCGGTAGACGAACGGCCGCAGCGTTTCCAGCCAGGCCTCGCCGGCGGCGATGTCGCCGGCCACCGCGCGTGCCTTGATCCACGCATAGCGCTCCCAGTCGCGGCCTTCGCGCTGGAAATACTGGTCCATGCCGGCGAAGGACAGCGCCACCCGCCCGGCGCTGCCGAACGGACGCAGGCGCAGGTCGACGCGGTGGCAGAAGCCGTCGGCGGTGGTCTCGTCCAGCAGCCGCGCCAGGCGCTGGCCGAGCCGGGCGAAGTATTCCTCGGCGGCCAGCGGCCGCGCACCGTCGGACTCCCCGGCCTGCGGGTAGGCGTAGACCAGGTCGATGTCCGAGGAGAAGTTCAGCTCGCCGCCGCCCAGCTTGCCCAGCCCGAACACCACCAGCCGCTGCGCACTGTCGTCCTCGGCGCGCACCACGCCATGGCGCTGGGCGAATTCCTGTTCCAGCGCGGCCAGTGCCAGCCGCAGGCAGTCCTCGGCCAGCCGGGTGGCGCCGAGCAGGGTGGCGTCCACGTCGTCCAGAGCGTTGACGTCGCGCCAGACCAGCCGCGTGGACGCGGCCGCGCGGTAGCGGCGCAGCTGCACCGGCCAGGCGCTGGGCTGCAGCGGGTCCAGCGGCGGCAGCGGCAATGGATCGCCCTGGGCCAGCAGCGCCAGCAGCTCGGGCTGCCGGCACAGGGTATCGATGGCGAAATCGCTGGCCAGCGCCAGCCGGCGCAGACCAGTCTCGAAACCGGGCGACTGCGGCCACTGCGCCGGATCGGGCACGGCCAGCTTCAGGCGGGCGATGGCGCGGTCGAGCAGCTGCGCCAGGGGATCGGGCAATTCAGGAAAGGGGGCTGTCATGGGCCAATTCTGGCATTGCCCGTGCCCTGCTCCGCAGCGAGGCAGCCGATGATGCTTGATGTGTTAGCATCAATCATCAGTCATCAATCATCCGGGAGAGCGCCATGCGCACCACCCTCGACATCGCCGACGACGTGCTGTTCGCCGCGAAGGAGCTGGCCCGCCGCGAAAAAAAGCCGCTGGGCCAGGTCATCAGCGAATTGGCGCGCAAGGCCTTCGCCCAGCCTGACGCACCGCTGGCGACGACCCGCGTGGCCGAACCGCTGGCAGCCTATGGCATCCACCCCCTGCCCCCGCGCGGCGCCGTCGTCAGCAACGAACTCATCGACCGCCTGCGCGACGAAGAGGGGATCTGATGCGCGCGTTGCTCGACGTGAACGTGCTGATCGCCCTGCACGACAGCGACCACGTCCACCACCACCCTGCCTCCGCATGGCTGCAGGCGCAGATCGAACACGGCTGGGCCAGTTGCCCGCTCACCCAGAACGGCTGCCTGCGCATCATGTCCCAGCCCGGCTATGTCCCGCCGCAGCCGCTGGGCAGTCTCGTGACCATGCTGGACCGCTCCACTGCGACGCGGTTCCACGAATTCTGGGCCGACGACATCAGCCTGCTGGACCGCGCGCATTTCCGCCACGCCCATATCCACGGCCCGCGGCAGTTGACCGATCTGTACCTGCTCGCGCTGGCCGTGCACCACAGCGGGCGACTGGTGACGTTCGACCGGCACATCGCGCTCAGCGCCGTGCCCAAGGCGCGGGCGGAGCACCTGGTGGTGCTGTGACGCATCGCCCCCGGGCAATGCCGCCAGCGGAAGCCGCGCATTAAGAAGCCGCGCATTAAAAAGCCCGCTGGCAGCGAACTGCCAGCGGGCTTTGCTCCCTCCCCCACGTCGGGATGCAGGGCGATCCTGCGGGGTCGGCGCACAAGTTGCACGCTGCAGTGCAAAAAACCGCCGGGAGCGGTTTTTGCCGTCGCACAGCGATGGCCCGGAGGGCACCGACCATGGATGGCGGATGCCAAGCGATACCCGCCGGTTCAAAAGGCCCGGGCCGGACATTGCCATCCCACGAAGGTAGAACACCGCCCCCGGCGCCCATCCGGGATAATCGGCCGTCCCCACGAGCCACCACCGCCTCCATGTCTGTCGAACGCATCCTCGATCCGCGCCTGCGCGAGCGGGTCGTCCCCGCCGAGCAAGCCGCCACCCTGATCCAGCCCGGCGAGACCGTCGCCATGAGCGGCTTCACCGGTTCGGGCTACCCCAAGGCGGTGCCGCAGTTCCTGGCCCGGCGCATCGAGCAGGCGCACGAGCGCGGCGAGGAATTCCGCATCAACCTGCTCACCGGCGCCTCCACCGCGCCGGAGCTGGACGGCGCGCTGGCCAAGGTCGACGGCATCGCCATGCGCATGCCGTTCCAGAGCGACCCGGACGCGCGCAAGCGCATCAACGCCGGCAAGCTGGACTACCTGGACATCCATCTCTCGCACGTCGCCCAGCATGTGTGGTTCGGCTTCTACAACGAGATCGACACCGCGGTGATCGAGGTCTCGGCCATCCACGCCGACGGCGCGCTGGTGCCATCCACCTCGGTGGGCAACAACAAGACCTGGCTGGACCTGGCGAAGAAGGTGATCATCGAGGTCAACCAGTGGCAGCCGCTGGGCATGGACGGCATGCACGACGTCTACTACGGCACCGCGTTGCCGCCGCACCGCAAGCCGATCCCGCTGGTGCGCGGCGACGACCGCATCGGCCAGACCACGCTGCGCTGCGACCCGGACAAGATCGCCGCCGTCGTGCTCACCGACGCGCCGGACCGCAACAGCCCGTTCAACCCGCCCGACGCCGACAGCCAGCGCATCGCCGGGCACCTGATCGAGTTCCTCAAGCACGAGGTAGCGCGCGGCCGCCTGCCGGCCAACCTGCTGCCGCTGCAGTCGGGCGTGGGCAACATCCCCAATGCGGTGCTGGCCGGCCTGGCCAGCAGCGGCTTCCGCGACCTGGAGGCCTTCACCGAGGTGATCCAGGACGGCATGCTCGACCTGCTGCGCGCCGGCGTGCTGCGCTACGCCTCCTGCACCGGCTTCGCGCTCAGCCCGGCGGCCAGCGAGGAGTTCATGCGCAACATCGACTTCTACCGGCAGCGCATCATCATGCGTTCGCAGGAAGTCTCCAACCACCCGGAGCTGGTGCGCCGGCTGGGCTGCATCGGCATGAACGGCATGATCGAGGCCGACCTCTACGGCAACATCAATTCCACCCATGTCATGGGCAGCAGCATCATGAACGGCATCGGCGGCTCGGGCGACTTCGCCCGCAACGGCTTCCTGTCGATCTTCCTGAGCCCGTCCACCGCCAAGCACGGCAGCATCTCCTCGATCGTGCCGATGGTCAGCCATGTCGACCACACCGAACACGACGTGGCGGTGGTCGTCACCGAACAGGGCCTGGCCGATCTGCGCGGCCTGCCGCCGCGCGCCCGCGCGCGCGCGCTGATCGACAACTGCGTGCATCCGGATTTCCGCGACCAGCTCGACGACTACTTCGAGCGCGCCTGCCGCGACAGCTACGGCAAGCACACCCCCCACCTGCTGCCCGAAGCGCTGTCCTGGCACCAGCGCTGGCTGGATACCGGCACGATGAAGGCCTAGGCAGCGCCGGCGCCGCGCATTTTTTCCCTGTAGGAGCGACGTAAGTCGCGAAGGGCTTTCCAGGGAAGTCCCGGTCGCGACTTACGTCGCTCCTACAGGGGAAATCGAGTTCCCGCCTTGCTTCGGGCCTCAGCGCAGCAGCGCCGACTGGCTGTCGTACCACTCGCGCGCATCAAGCAGGTGCAGCTTGTGGGTGTTGTCCTGCAACTCCACGCCGACGCCGAGGATGCCCCACTTCAGGTACAGGTCGCCGTGCCGGCGCGGGCCGTCCAGCGCCATCCGCGCGTCCACCGAGAAGCGGTCGTTCTCGGCGTGCGCGCCGTCCAGCACCAGGCGGTTGCCCTGCCACAGCCAGCGGCCGCGCAGGCGCGCCTCGCCGGCATCGACCACCTTGCCGGTCCAGTCCGGCAGGTCGGCGCGGCCGGCGAACAGCGCCAGCAGGAAGCCGACATCGCGCATGCGCGCCTGCAGTTCGCCGCTGGCCGAGGACGGCTTCTTCCATTCGGCGCGGCCGCGGTCGATGCCCAGCGTCGCCCACCAGCCGGAGTGAACGGCGCCGCCCGGCTCGGTGAAGGCGACGTTGCGCACGCTGACCGTGCTGTCGTCCAGCTCGAACTCGCCCTTGCGCAGGTTGCCGCGCCGCAGCCGCGCATCCAGCGCCACGTCGCCGCGCAGGTCCATGCCCGCCACCGCCAGCCGCACCTGGCGGCCGTCGACGCGCAGCGTGCCGCGTCCCACTTCGCCCGCGCCGTCCAGTTGCAGGTCGCCGCCGAGCACACCGCTGCCGCCGGCGAAGCGCAGCTTGTCGTTGGGCAGGTAGGCGTTGAACACCGCCAGCTCGGGGATGCGCGCGCGCTCGAAGCGCACCCGCGCCTGCATGCTCTCGCGCATGCGCTCGAAGCGCGCGTCGGCCACCGATTCCAGGCGCAGCCGTTCGCCGGTGAACCAGGGGGTGCCGGGCCGGTCCGATGGCGCGGCGCTGAACGCCTCCATCACTAGGTCCAGCCGCGACTGCGGGGTGCCGGCGGCATCGGCGGCGATCGTCGCCTCGGCCCGCGCCTTGCCGCGGAAGCGGTTGCCGAGCACGTCCGCGCGCGCCTCCACCTCGCTCACCTTCAGCCGGCTGCCCTCGAGCAGTTGGCCGCCGGCGAGCCGCAGGTCGGCATCGACGGTGCCGCTGCCTTCCAGCCCCATCCAGTCGGCCTGGGTGAACAGCGCCACCACGCCGCCGATGGACGGCAGGTGGCCGTGCGCGCGCACCGCGCCGCTGGCCGCGGCCAGGCGCGCGCGCCAGTCCTGCAGCGGCAGCGTGGTGCCGGGCATGTCCAGATTGGCATCGAGCGAAAGATGCTGGCCGTCCAGGTCCGGCAACGATGCCCGCAGGCGCAGGTCGTCGGCCACCGCCAACTGCAGGTCCAGGCGGTTGTCCACCACCACGCCGCGGGCATCGGCGTCGGTCAGCGGCAGCTGCAGGCGCAGGTGGTCTCCGGCGGCCAGGGCGCCGTCGTGCAGCGTCAGTCTGGCGTCGAGCCGGCCGTCCCCGGGCAGTGCCGCGAACGCGTAGCGGCCGTCGCTGCCCAGGGTGGATTGCAGGCGCACGGTGCGCCCCTGCAGTTCCAGCCCAGCGTCGAGGATGTCCAGCCTGGCGAGGCCAGGGTGCTCGGCCGCGGTGTGACGCGGCAGGGCGAAGCTCGCGGCGATGCGCGCGTCGTGCAGCCAGTGGATGCCGTCCCGGCTCACCTGCGCCGCGTCGAACCGCAGCGACGAGGGCAGCAGTTCCATCGGCCCGCCGCGCAGCTGCTTGCTGAAGCCGGCCTCGGCGCGTCCGCTGCCGCTGAGGCGCCAGTCGCCGAACGTGGCGCTGCGCAGGCTGGTGGTGGCGATGCGCTGGAAGCGCAGCGTCCAGCCGCCCGGGCGCGGTGGCGGCGGCAGCCGTTCCTGCGCGGCGCGGTCGATGGCACCGGAAACGCCCTCGGCCTCGATCCACGGCACCCGCACTTCCTTGCGCAGCAGCGGCCACAGCGCGATGCGCCCGCGCACCGCGTCGGCCTGGGCCGACCACTGCACGCGCCGCACGTGCCCGCGCATGCGCACCTGATGCAGGGTTACCCGTCCCGGCCAGAACGTGCGCGCGCCGCTCCACTCCATCGCGAACGCCTTCGGCCTGCGGTTGAGCAGGCCGTGGCCGAAGCCGCTGTTGAGGAACACATTGCCGGCCAGCAGGTACAGCGCGTAGCAGGCCAGCGCCGACAATCCGGCCAGGCGCGACAGGCGCAGGGCTTTTCCACGTCGTGCGGGGGAGGTGTTCATGGGGAACCGTGAGGGACGGGAACCGGGATGAAGAAGGCCGCGCGCGATGGTAGCCCGGCGGGTTCCCTGGCGCTCACTCCCATCAGAGGAGCGCCGGCCTCACTCGCCGGCCTGCAGCAGCCACGCCAGCTTGCGCTGGCGTGGCAGTTGCTTGATCCGCCATTCGGCGCGCGCGGCGGCCGAGCGGTCGGCGTATTCGCGGAAGCCGAGCACCCGCAGCGGCGGGTGCGCGCGGGTGTAACGTGCGCCGGCGCCGGCCTGGTGCGCGCGGAACCGCGCCTGCACGTCGGTGGTGATGCCGGCGTAGTAACTGCCGTCGCGGCACTCGAGCAGGTACAGGAACCACGCACCAGCGGCCACGGCGAACCCGGTATGCGTTACAGGCTGGCCGCGTCGGCGATCTTGCACATGCCTTCGCCCACCGCCTTGTTCGAGGTCATCTGCCCGCCCTTGATGCTGAAGCGCACTTCCACGCGGATGCTGCCGTCGTCCTGGCGGCGCACGGTGGTGCGCAGCGGCACGGTCGAGCCACCGCCACCGCGTACCGGATTCTCCGCGGCGATGTAGCCGGTGCGTTCGTTCGGCGATACCGACACCATGCCCTCGGCCTCGATCGCGGCGACGGTCTTGCGGAAGGCCTCGGCGTACGTCACGCCCTCATGGTCGGTGGACGCCAGGAACTGCTTGCCGGAGGTGAAACCGCCGGTCACGGAAAGATTCTGCAGGCAGCCGCTGCCCGAATCCTCGACCTGCTTCTTCGCCATCGCCAACGACGGCACCAGCATCAATGCCAACGCCATGGTGCAAATACGGGTACGCATCACTTCCTTCTCCCTGGTTCGGTGATTCATCGGCTTCCTGCCCGGCGGGGCGCACGCGCTTCTCCACATAGCAGGCGGGAGGCCTGCCGCCTCCCGCCGGGTAAGCTACTTGGACTGGACAGCACATGCCAGTGCGGGTGTCACGGCGCCTCAGGCGGCCACTTCCAGCCGCGCGCGACGGCGCACGCGCACCGCCTCGGCCAGGCGTTCGAGCACCCGCACGGTGCTGTCCCAGTCGATGCAGCCGTCGGTGATGCTCTGCCCATAGGTCAGCGGCTGGCCGTCGACCAGGTCCTGGCGGCCGCCGACCAGGTGGCTCTCGATCATCACCCCGACGACGCGCGATTCGCCCGCTTCCATCTGCGCGGCGACGTTCTCCAGCACCAGCGGCTGGTTCTCCGGCTTCTTGCTGCTGTTGGCGTGGCTGGCATCGATCATCAGCCGTGCCGGCAGCTGCGACCTGCCCAGCACCTCGCTGGCGGCCTGCACGCTGGCCGCGTCGAAGTTGGGCAGCTTGCCGCCGCGCAGGATGACGTGGCAGTCCGGGTTGCCGCGGGTGGCGACGATGGCGGTGCCGCCGTCCTTGGTGACCGACAGGAAATGGTGCGGATGCGAAGCCGCGCCCACTGCGTCGGCGGCAATCTTCACGTCGCCCGTGGTGCCGTTCTTGAAGCCCACCGGGCACGACAGCCCCGAGGCCAGTTCGCGGTGTACCTGGCTCTCGGTGGTGCGCGCGCCGATCGCGCCCCAGGCCACCAGGTCGGCGATGTACTGCGGCGAGATCACGTCGAGGAACTCCACGCCCGCCGGCAGACCCAGCTTGTTGATGTCGCGCAGCAGGCCGCGCGCCACGCGCAGGCCCTTGTTGATGTTGAAGCTGCCGTCCAGGTCCGGGTCGTTGATCAGCCCCTTCCAGCCCACCGTGGTGCGCGGCTTCTCGAAGTACACGCGCATGACGATTTCGAGTTCCCCGCCGAGCGCATCGCGCAGCGGGCGCAGGCGCTGGGCGTAGTCCATCGCCGCCACCGGATCGTGGATCGAGCACGGGCCGACCACCACGGCCAGGCGGTCGTCCCGGCCGTGCAGGATGCGGTGCAGCGCGGCGCGCGCGTCGGCGACGGTCTGCGAGGCCTGCTCGTCGCAGGGCAGCAGCGAGATCAGCTGGGCCGGCGGGGTCAGCGGATCGAGCCTGCGGATGCGAAGGTCGTCGGTGTGGGGGGGCATTGCGGAGTCTCCGGATCGTGTTCGTGTGGGGTTGCCCCGGCGTTGGCGGCATGAAAAAACGGCAGGACGGCCGTTTTTCACGGCAAGGCCGCCCGAAGGGTGGCGCACACGGATGTGCGCCATGAAAAAAGCCGCCAGGTTCGCTGGCGGCTTTTCGGGAATGCGTCTGAAGGTTTCTTCAGGGTGAGCGCAGTCCTTCCTCCGCCAGCGGCTTCGGAAAGTAGTACCAAAAGTAAAAGCGGGCGGAGACTGCGTTCATGGGCTGCATTGATAACACGGTTTTTTGTGCGGTGCGACAGTTTCAACCGCAACCGGACTTCACCGCCGTCGCGCGATACTTGGCCCGCACCGCTTCCCTCCCGCGCGAGGCCTCGCATGAACACCAGCACCAACGACCTGCTGCAGATCGCCTGCCCGCACTGCAATGCCATCAACCGGGTGCCCTTCGCACGGCTGGGCCAGTCGCCGGCCTGCGGCCGCTGCCACCAGCCCCTGTTCGCCGGCGCGCCGGTCGTGCTCGACGCCGCCGCGTTCGAGGCCCATGCGCAGCGCTCGCAGCTGCCGCTGCTGATCGACTTCTGGGCGACCTGGTGCGGCCCCTGCCGGCAGATGGCACCGGAGTTCGCCAAAGCGGCGGCGCAGCTGGAACCCCAGGTGCGCCTGGGCAAGCTCGATACCGAGGCCGAACCGGCCCTGGCCGCGCGGTTCGGCATCCGCAGCATCCCGACGCTGATCCTGCTGGCCGACGGCCGCGAACTCGCGCGCCAGTCCGGTGCCATGCCGGCCGCCGCCATCGTCCAGTGGGTGCGCCAGCACCTGCCGCGCTGACGCATTGATCCCCGCGCCGCGATGCGGGCGCGGAAAAGCAGAAACCCCGCCTCGCGGCGGGGTTTCTGCGTGCAACAGGCTGCGGCGAGGCCGCGGCGGACTTAGAAGTCCATGCCGCCCATGCCACCCATGCCGCCCATCCCACCGGCGCCCATGGCCGGCTCGTCCTTCTTCGGGGCCTCAGCCACCATCGCTTCGGTGGTGATCATCAGGCCGGCGATCGAAGCGGCGTTCTGCAGCGCCGAACGGGTCACCTTGGTCGGATCCAGGATGCCGAACTCCAGCATGTCGCCGAACTCGCCGTTGGCGGCGTTGTAGCCGTAGCTGCCGGTGCCTTCCTTGACCTTGTTGAGGATGACCGACGGCTCTTCGCCGGCGTTGGCGACGATCTCGCGCAGCGGCGCTTCCATCGCGCGCAGGGCGATCTGGATGCCGTGGTTCTGGTCTTCGTTGGCGCCCTTCAGGCCGGCCAGCGCGGTGACCGCGCGCACCAGCGCGACGCCGCCGCCCGGCACCACGCCTTCTTCCACCGCCGCACGGGTGGCGTGCAGGGCGTCGTCGACGCGGTCCTTCTTCTCCTTCATCTCGATCTCGGTCGAAGCGCCGACCTTGATCACGGCAACGCCACCGGCCAGCTTGGCCACGCGCTCCTGCAGCTTCTCGCGGTCGTAGTCGGAGGTGGTGTCCTCGATCTGCACCTTGATCTGCTTGACGCGCGACTCGATGGCGGCGGCATCGCCGGCGCCGTCGATGATGGTGGTGTTCTCCTTGGAGACCTGCACCTTCTTGGCGCGGCCGAGATCGGCGATGGTCGCCTTCTCGAGCGTCAGGCCGACTTCCTCGGAGATCACGGTGCCGCCGG
>JAEWOJ010000179.1 GCA_023399815.1 Pseudomonadota bacterium
GCGTAGATCTGCCCACCCAGCTGCGGGATGAAGAAGGTATTCATCGTCGAGTTGGAGGTGATGTTGAATGCCAGCGGGCGGTTGGCCGGGAAGTTGAGCTGGTTGACCGTGGCGATGCCCAGGTCCGGGTACACGAACACCCACTTCCAGTCGGTGGCGATCACGTCCACGTGCAGCGGTTCGCCGGCCACATCCAGCGGCTTGTACGGGTCCAGTTCGTGGGTCGACTTCCACACGATCATTGCCAGCACCGCGATGATGACCAGCGGCACGCCCCAGACCACGATCTCCACCTTGGTGGAGTGCGACCAGTCAGGCATGTATTTCGCTTTGGTGTTGCCGGCGCGGTAGCGCCAGGCGAACACGAAGGTCAGCACGATGGCCGGTATCACCACGATCAGCATCAGGCCGATGCAGATCAGGATCAGGTCGCGCTGGGCGAGCCCGACCATGCCCTTCGAATCCAGCAGCACCCAGTCACAGCCCGACAGGCCGACGCAGGCCAGGGCGACCAGCGCCAGGCGGATGCGGTTCCAGCAGATATTCATTGGAGGTCAACCCTGTTGAAGAAGCGCGCTTGACCGGCTCGCCTGCGCGCAGCGCCCGGGCGTGGAGCGGCTACACTGTGGGTACGATGTCGCCTACAAGAAGGCGAGCAACCCCAATCAAGTCAATACAAGATACATCATTGTATGGATTTGTGCATCTGCACGTATGGAAAAAACTGACCGATGACGCCACCTGCCGCCAGCCGCCGCGTGAAACACCCCAATCGCACCTGGGTTCGCCCCTTCCGCGAGGGCGCCGGCCCGCTGTACCTGCAGATTGCCCAGCAGGTGCGCGAGGCGGTGGATGACGGGGTGCTGCGCCCAGGCGACCGCCTGCCGCCGCAGCGCGACCTGGCACAGCAGGTGGGCGTGGACCTGACCACGGTCACCCGCGCCTTCGCCGAGCTGCGCCAGGCCGGCCTGCTCGACGCGCAGGGCGCTGGCGGTACCTTCATCGCGCTGTCGGCCGGCAACCGCAGCACCTCGGTCGACCTGAGCATGAACATCCCGCCGCTGCTGGGCAGCGCGCCGTTCGCACAGGGCATGGAGTCCGGCTTCCAGCACGTGGGCCAGCAGCTGGGCCAGGGCGAACTGATGAGCTACCACGTCGGCGCCGGCACCCGCGAGGACCGCGCCGCCGCCGTGCAGTGGCTGGCCCCGATGCTGGGCACGGTGGGTGCCGACCAGGTGGTGATCTGCCCCGGCGCGCAGACCGCGCTGTGCGCGCTGATCCTGGCCCGCACCCAGCCGGGCGAGCTGATCGCCGCCGAGCAGCTGACCTACCCGGGCCTGCTGGCCGCCGCGCGCGTGCTGCAGCGGGGCGTGGTGCCAGTGGCGATGGACGCCGAAGGCATGCTCCCCGAAGCGCTGGAAGAGGCCTGCCAGCTGCGTCGCCCGCGCCTGCTATACTTGGTGCCGACCGTCCAGAACCCGACCACGGCGACGATGTCGGCACAGCGCCGGCAGGCGCTGCTGGCGGTCGCGAAGCGCCACGATCTGACCGTGATCGAAGACGATCCCTACTGGTTGCTGGCCGGAGACGCCGCGCCGCCGCTGGCCGCCCATCGCGACGCCGGCTGTCCGGTCTATTACATCTCCACCCTGTCCAAGTGCCTGGCGCCGGGCCTGCGCACCGCCTACCTGGTGGTGCCGCCCGGCGAGCCGATGGAGCCGGTGCTCGACGCCCTGCGTGCGATCGCGCTGATGCCGACCGAGTCGATGGTGGCGGTGGCCTCACACTGGATCCGCAGCGGCCAAGCGCGGGACATGGTGCAGCGCTTCCAGCAGGAACTGCGCGAGCGCCAGGCCATTGCCGCGCAGTACCTGCCGTCCCGCGCACGGGCGCACCCGGCCGGCCTGCACGTGTGGCTGCCGCTGCCGCCGCGGCTGGACCAGTACCGGCTGATCCAGGCCGCACAGGAGCAGGGGCTCGGCATCGCCAGCTCCGACGCCTTCAGCGTGGAAGATCCGCCGCCGGGCAACGCCATCCGCCTGTCACTGGGCGGCGCGGTTGACCAGTGCGCGCTGGCCCGGGCGCTGGTCAAGCTGAACGAGATCCTGTCTGAAGCCCCCGAGGCACGACACAACGCCATCGTCTGAACCGGGCGCATGGCGCCAAATGCATACAAAATGATATTTTGTATGTAATGTATGGATGAAGGGACGTGCCTCGATGCGCGCCGAGAAACTGAAGTTCCACCTGGTAATGGCCGGCTGCGGCGGCTTTGTCGTACTGATGCTGGCCGCGCTGGCCTGGGTCTGCCTGCAGCCGCAGACCGTGGACGTGCAGGCCGCCGAGCGCCACGCCATCGAGCAATGCGTGCAGCGCAGCGAGGATCCATCACGCAGCGAGATCCAGCGCCGCGCGCAGGCCGATTCCTGCCGCGAGATGCGCAAGCAATACGTGCACAAGTTCGGCGGGGAAGCGTCCTGATGGGCGCAGCCGTGCCGCGTCGCCGCTGGCTGCTGCCGACGATGATCGCCCTCGCCTGCCTGTTCATGGCCGGCGTGGCGACAGCGCTGTGGCAGTACTTCGGCTATGGCGAGCAGTCCACGTTCGCCGAACAGGCCATCGTCTTCGATGACGCGCAGCTGCGCCTGCCAGCGGAATTGGCCGGCGACACCGGCCGCATCCGCGTCGTGCATTTCTGGGACCCGGCCTGCGCCGTCTGCAACCGCGAAACCGGAGCGCACCTGAGCTATCTGGTCAGCATGTACCGCCGTGCCGGCATCGACTTCTACGCGATCCGCCGCCCCGGTACGCAGGGCGAACTGCCCACGCCCCTGCGCGGCAAGGTCGTCGGCCTGCCGACCATCGACGGCATCGAAAACATCCCGGCCAGTCCTGCCGTGGCGATCTGGGACCGTCACGGCCACTTGGCCTATGCCGGCCCCTACAGCATCGGCATGGTCTGCAACTCGGCCAACAGTTTCGTCGAACCCCTGCTTGACCGGCTGGTGCATGGCGAAACGGTGCACCCGAAGGGACTGCTAGCAGTCGGCTGCTATTGCCCCTGGCAGACCGGGCGCGGGAAGCATTCATGACATCGCCGCCGCTTTCCGGCGCCGGCGCCGGTGCCGTCAGCGAGAAAAAAAACGGCGGTCGCCTGCCCGAACCGACCGATGGTTATGGACAGGCTCCCGCCGCCGGAAGCCACGATACGCCCCGACATCCTCCCTACATGCTGCGACCGGATGCCGCAGGCGCGGACTGGGTGGAATACGTGCATTCGCACAGCGGGCCGATCTACCTGCGCATCGTCAACGCGCTGGAGCGGACAATCAATCGCGGCGCGCTCCTTCCCGGCCAGCGCCTGCCCTCGCAGCGGGCACTGGCCCGACAGCTGGGCGTGGACCTGACCACGGCCACCCGCGCCTTCGACGAAGCACGCAAGCGCGGCCTGATCGAAGCGCGTGGCCCGCAGGGCAGTTTCATCGCGCCGCCGAAAGCCCGTTTCGACCAACCGGTGGACCTGAGCATGAACGCTCCCCCGGTACCCGACCCTGATGCCTTGGCCGATATCCTGCGCCGCGGAGCAGCGGCGGTGCTGGCGCGCAGCAATGCGCCAAACCTGATGACCTACCACCTCGGCGGCGGCAACCCGACCGACCGCCATGCAGCGGCGAGCTGGTTGCAACCGATGCTCGGCAAGGTCGAGGATTCGCACCTGCTGCTGACCGAGGGAGCGCAGAGCGCGCTGGTCGCGATTCTGGTCAGCCAGGGCCACGACGGCGATGCAGTCCTCTGCGACCGGCTGGTCTATCCCGGCCTGCTGCAGGCGGCGAAGGCGCTGCGCCGGCGCCTGGTACCGGTGGATGGCGACGAATACGGGATGTACCCACAGGCCCTGCAAAGACAGGCGCGGCACAGTGGCGCCCGGCTGGTCTATCTCAATCCGACTTGCCAGAACCCCACCGCGCTGACCCTGCCTGTACGACGGCGGGAGGAACTGGCTCGCGTCCTGGAAGGCGGGCATCTGCTGGCGATCGAAGACGACCCTTACTGGCACCTGTCCGATGAAGCGCCCACGCCGTTGGCGGCGATGGCACCGCGGCATGTATTTCACGTGGCCACGCTGTCCAAGGCGATCAGCCCCGGCCTGCGCACGGCATTCGTGCGCTGCCCGGATGCGGCACAGGCCACTGCGATGGCCGCTGCGTTGCGCGCAACCTGCCTGATGGGGCATCCGCTGGTCTCGGCGCTGGCGAGCCAGTTGCTGCTCGATGGTTCGGCGCAGGCGCTGCTGGCGCAGGTGCGCGCCGAAGCGCGCGAGCGCACGCGCATGGCCGGCTACCTGCTGGCCCCGTCGTTGCTGGTGCGCGCCGCCGGACTGCATGCATGGTGCCGGGTGCCCGAGCCGTGGACGGACACCACCCTGGTACATGGCGCGAGGCTGCAGGGATTGGCGATCGCGCCATCGTCGGCATTCTGTCCTCCCGGGACGCAGCACACGGGAAGCGTGAGGTTGTCCTTGGGACAGGCCACGGATCGCAGGCAACTGGAGAATGCCCTGCGGAAAATCGATCGACTCGTACTCACCGACGATCTGCCTGCGATAACGCGATAGCGACGCCATGACGGCCGCGCCTGTCGGAGCAGCCAGCGCGCGCGCCGGACCCGGGCGGCGGCGACAAGGGTGTGCACTGAAACATCCGCGCGTGATAATGACGCGCCCGACACGTCCCCTGCCGCATCCTGCATCGCGGCCCTCCCTTTTACGGAGCCCCGATGGCCGAAGCCGTACGCCACGACAAGACCGCACGCCAGCTGCGCATGCTTTCCGATGCGCTGGACAGCGGTCGGCTGGGACCGGTGCGCCGGCTGGTCAACACGCTGGCGCCGGCGGAGATCGGCAACCTGCTCGAATCGCTGCCGCCGGGCAAGCGCGAGGTGGTGTGGGGGCTGGTGGACCAGGAAGACGACGGCGAGGTGCTGGTCCACGTCGGCGAGGAAGTACGCGAAAGCCTGCTGGCGGACATGGACCCGGACGAGATCATCGCCGCGGTCGAAGACCTGGACATCGACGACCTGGCCGACCTGGTCGAGGACTTGCCAGACACGGTCATCGACGAGGTCCTCAAGTCGATGGACCGCGAGAACCGCGAGCGCCTGGAGCAGGTGCTGTCCTACCCGGAGGACACCGCCGGGCGCCTGATGAACCCGGACGTGGTCACCGTGCGCGCCGACGTCAACATCGACGTGGTGCTGCGCTACCTGCGCCTGCGCGGCGAGCTGCCCGACCACACCGACTACCTGTACGTGGTCAGCCGCCGCCACCAGTATCTGGGCCGCGTCTCGCTGGCCTCGCTGGTCACCCACGAGGACAGCACCCCGATCAACCGCCTGGTCGACGACGAGCAGCCGGCCATCGACGTGGGCGAGAGCGCCGACGAGGTCGCGCGGCAGTTCTCCGACCACGACTGGGTATCGGCGCCGGTGGTGGACGACAACAACATCCTGATCGGCCGCATCACCATCGACGACGTGGTGGACATCATCCGCGGCCAGGCCGAGCACCAGGCGCTGGGCGCCGCCGGCCTGGACGAAGACGAGGACCTGTTCAGCCCGGTCTGGCGCGCCATGCGCCGGCGCCTGGTGTGGCTGTTCGTCAACCTGTGCACCGCCTTCATCGCCGCCAACGTGGTCGGCCAGTTCGAGGGCACCATCGACAAGCTGGTGGCGCTGGCGGTGCTGATGCCGATGGTCGCCGGGCTGGGCGGCAACGCCGGCACCCAGGTGCTGGCGCTGATGGTGCGCGGCCTTGCGCTGGGTCAGGTCGGCGCCTCCAACATACGCACCCTGCTGTGGAAGGAACTGCGGGTGGCACTGCTCAACGGCCTGCTGATGGGCGCAGTGCTGGGCCTGATCGTGCTGGCCTGGTTCCACAACCCCGGCCTGTCGGTGGTGATCTTCGCCGCGCTGACCTGCAACCTGCTGCTCGCCGCCTCGGCCGGCGTGATGATTCCGATGACGCTCAAGCGGCTGGGCTTCGACCCGGCGCTGGCCAGCGGCATCTTCCTGACCGCCATCACCGACTCGATGGGCTTCTTCACCTTCCTCGGGCTGGCCACCCTGGTGCTGCTGCGCTGAGCGGGAAACCGGGACCCTTGCGGGGTTCCGGCTCGCTGCCGCCAGCGGCGCCGATCAGAAGCCGGCGCGCACGCCCAGACGATAGAAACGCACGTCCTCGTAGAATTCCGCCTCGCCCACCAGTCCCCAGACCGGGGTGAAGCGGTACTGGAAGCCGACGTTGCCGACCGCCGAATCGTCGACCAGCAGGTTGTCGTCCACCCGCAGGTAGCCGGCCTTGGCCCACAGCTCTAGGTTGGGCACCGGCCTGGCGCGGACGCCCAGCATCAGCTTGCCGGCATACAGGTGGTCGCTGCCGCTGACGTCGTCCTCCGGGTAGTCCAGGTCCCGGTAGTCCAGCTTCGCGCCCAGCCGCAGCAGCGACAGTTCGCTGATGAAATCGGCGCGCCGGGAAAGGGGGATACCCGCGCCCAGGCCGATTTCGGCCTGGTCGATGGCGACCTCAAGGCGCTCGGCATCGACGCTCCAGCGCTTCGAAACCCGGTCGTATCCGCCGAAGACATAGAGGCCGTCGGTCACCGCCAGCGAGCCGCGCGCGTAACCGCCGTTGCCGCTCTCGTCGACGCCGTACATGTCCACGTCCAGCCGCGCCACGCCAGCCTCGACCCAAGTGTAGCCCGGCCCTTCGATCTTTTCGCGGCTGACTGACGGCGCATAGGACGGGCGCTGCGGTGCGGGCGAAGGCTCGGCAGCACCTGGTACGACCTCCCCCTGCACGGCGGCTTCGTCGCTGGCGGCCCCGGTCGCGGCCTGCGCCGCCTTCTGGCGCTCCCACCACGGCGAACGCTGCGCGTGCGCGTCCTGTACCCACGCCATCGCCACCAGCAGGGCGGCGCCAGCGCAGGCGGTCCCGATGTCCATCTTCATGCAGTCACTTCCTTTGCGGATCGATGCCCGGCCGGGCGGCGGCGATTCTAACCGAATGCCCGGCCTTGACCTCCAGGCAGGTGGCAACGCCCGGCGGATATCATTCCCGGCAGATCACCGGCGACCGTTCCCATGACCACCACCCTCACCGACTACTACCAGCCCGGATGGCGCGAGCAGCGCCACACCTGCCCCGCCTGCGACTGGCAGGGCGATTCGCGGCAGATGGAAATGGAACTGCACGACGAGCAGAGCGAATACGCCTGTCCCCGATGCGAGTTCCCGTTGCTGGTGGTGCTGCATCCGGACCTGGCGCAGGTGCAGGCCGCCGCCGCGGCCGGCAACGCCGAAGCGCAGGAACAACTGGCGATCCTCGCCAGCGCACCACGCCCGCAGTGATGCGGTGCAGGCTGCCGTCGCGACGTCGCGCCGTTACGATGGCGCAGGCTTCCCACAGGTATCCCTCATGGCGCTCCCGCTGTTCCGCCCACTTCTCCGTCATGCCGCCGGGCTCGTCCTGCTGACGCTGATGGCCGGCTGCGCCTCCGCGCCCGCTACCGGCGGCGATGGCGGCCACTTCGTCGCCCGTACCGTCACCCTCGACGGCGCGAGCATGCCGTACCAGGTGTTCGTGCCCGCCAGCGCCGCGCGCCGGCCTGGTCCGCTGCCGGTGGTGCTGTTCCTGCATGGTTCGGGCGAGCGCGGGCGCGACGGCGTCAAGCAGACCGAAGCCGGGCTCGGCCCCTACCTGCGCGCGCATGCGGCCGATTTCCCGGCGCTGGCGGTGCTGCCGCAGGCGCCGGACAACGAGGAATGGAGCGGCCGCAACAACGCGCTGGCGCTGGCCGCACTCGACGCGGCAATCGCCGAGTTTTCCGCCGACCCGACCCGCCAATACCTGACCGGCCTGTCGATGGGCGGCTACGGCAGCTGGAACATCGCCCTGGCCGAACCGGTGCGTTTCGCCGCCATCGTGCCCATCTGCGGCGGCATCCGCGCCCCGCGCAGCGAGCGCCCCGGCCTGCTGGTCGAGGCGCTGGCCGGCGAAAGCGACCCGTACGCCGCGCTGGCCCGGCGCATGAAGGACATGCCGATCTGGATCTTCCACGGCGCGCAGGACAACGCGGTGCCGCCGGACGACGACCGCCGCCTGGACGCCGCCTTCCACGTCGCCGGCGCCGGCGACGTGCGGTACACCGAGTATCCGCAGGGCAACCACAACGTATGGGACGCCACCTACGCCGATCCGGCGATGTGGCAGTGGCTGTTCGCGCAGAAGCGCTGACACCTTCTCCGGCGGGCATCGGTAGGTGCCGACCGTTGGTCGGCACTGCTCATCAGCACTCCGCTCATCAGCATTCCGGCCACATCACCAAGCGTGATCGCCTGACAGCCATGGCGACAACCTCCCGGCATGTTGTCCACATGAACCGGCAACGACTACGACTGGGCCGACACTCCATCATCGGTCATGCCTATGTCCTGACCACGGTATGCCATGGACGGCATCGCTGGTTCGAACACGACGCAGCGGCACGCATCGTGACCGAACTGTTCCCGTGCCTGGACCAGCAGGGACTGACCGCATCCCTGGCCTGGGTGGTCATGCCCGATCATGTGCACTGGCTCATGCAGCTGCGTTCATCGACACTTGCGCATGTCGCGCAGCGCTTCAAATCCAGCAGTGCGTTGCTGCTGAACCGGATGTACGGGCGCAGAGGACGGATATGGCAGTCGTGCTATCACGACCACGGCATCCGCTCGGATGAGTCCCCGCAGAGGCACGCCGCGTACATCCTTGCCAACCCGATCCGGGCAGGATTGGCCAGCCGGATCGGCGAGTACCCGCATGCCTGGTGTCGTTGGCCACTGGAAACGCAGGCTGCCGCTGCCTCGAACGTGCAGGGGGCGGAGGGATAGTGCCGACCAACGGTCGGCACCCACCGGAACACCGCAACCGCTTTCACGGATCGGCGCCAGTCGCTGGGTAGCCTCCCTCATCGCGGCATTGCGACCACCTTCCGCGGCACAGGGACCGACCGCCGGTCGGCCCGGCCCGAAACCTCACCCCAACAGCGTCTCCAGCACCGCCATGCGTACCGCCACGCCGTTGGCGACCTGGCGCAGCACCCACGACTGCGGGCCGTCGGCCACTTCGTCGGTGACTTCCACGCCGCGGTTGATCGGTCCCGGGTGCAGGACCGCCGCATCGGTGGCGGCGCGGCGCAGGCGCGGCGCGGTCAAGCCGTATTCGGCATGGTACTGCTCCAGCGACGGTACCAGGCCTTCTTCCATGCGCTCGCGCTGCAGGCGCAGCATCATCAAGGCGTCGGCGCCTTCGAGCATGGCGTCGAAATCCTGCCCGACCACGCAGCCCCGGAGGGTGTCGTCCTCCGGCAGCAGCGACTTCGGGCCGCAGACGCGGATCTCGCCGACGCCCAGCGTGCGCAGCGCGTGCAGGTCGGTGCGCGCCACGCGCGAATGCTTCACGTCGCCGACGATCAGCACCTTCAGCTTCGAGAAGTCCGCGCCCTTGGCCTGGCGCAGGGTCAGCATGTCCAGCAGGCCCTGGGTAGGGTGCGAACTGCGGCCATCGCCGGCATTGACCAGCGCCGTGCCCTCGCCCGCGGCGGCGGCCAGCTCGGCCACCGCGCCGTCGTCGGGATGGCGCACGACGAAGCCGCGCACGCCCATCGCTTCCAGGTTGCGCAGCGTGTCGGTCGCGGTCTCGCCCTTGCGGGTGGACGAGGTGGAGGCGTCGAAGTTCAGCACGTCCGCGCCCAGCCGCTGCGCCGCCAGCTGGAACGAGCTGCGGGTGCGGGTGGAGGGCTCGAAGAACAGTGTGCACACCGCGGTGCCGGCCAGCACGCCGCGCTTGTTGCCGACGCGGCCCACCGCCGCGTCGCGGATCTGCCCGGCGCGGTCCAGCAGCTGCTGCAGGTGCTCGCGCGGCAGGCCCTCCAGGGTCAGCAGGTGGCGCAGGCGTCCGTCGGCATCGAGTTGGGAGGCGGTCATGGCGGGGTCTTGGGAGTCAGGAAACGGGGGTGGCGTCGCCAGGGGCGGACAGCCAGCGTTCGATGATGACCGCGGCGGCCACCGCGTCCAGGTTGGCGGCGTCGCGGCGGCGCTTGCGGCCTTCGGCGCGCTCGCCGGCGAAACGGCGCGCGGCTTCCACCGAACTGGAACGTTCGTCCACCAGCAGCACCGGCAGCCGGTAGCGCTGCTGCAACTGGCGGGCGAAGGCGTGCGCGCGCCTGCGGTTGGGCTGGTCCTCGCCTTCGAGGGTGAGCGGGTCGCCGACGATCAGGCCATGGGGCTGCCAGTCGCGCCGCAGGCGGTCGAGCGCGGCCCAGTCCGGGCCGTCGGCGCGCACGTCGATCACCGCCAGCGCCCGTGCGCCGACGCCAAAGGCGCTGCCGATGGCCACGCCGATGCGGCGCGAGCCGACGTCGAAACCGAGCACGGTGCTGTCGGGCGACAGCGGCGCCGGATCAGGCATGGCCGCTGTACCCGGCCACGCGGAACAGGTCCACGCCGATGCGCGAGGCGGCCAGTTGCCAGCGCTGGTCCAGCGGCGCGTCGAACAGCACCGCCGGATCGGCCGGCACGGTCAGCCAGCTGTCCTCGGCCAGTTCCTGCTCCAGCTGCCCCGCGCCCCAGCCGGCGCAGCCTAGCGTGACCAGCGCGTTGCGCGGGCCGTCGCCACGGGCCATGGCCTCGAGGATGTCGCGGGACGTGGTCAGGTACAGCCCCCTGCCCACCGCCAGGCTGGAATCCCAGTCGCGGGCGTCGTCGTGGATCACGAAGCCGCGCTCGGGATGCACCGGGCCGCCGTTGAGCACCGGCCGCGCGCGCAGCGCGCCATCGTCGGTGGCGATCTCCATCTGCGCGAACACCTCGCCCAGGGTGTAGTCCGAGGTCTGGTTGACCACCACGCCCATGGCGCCGTTGTCGTCGTGCTGGCACACCAGCGCCACGCTGCGCGCGAAATGGGGGTCGGTCAGCGCAGGCAGCGCGACCAGCAGGTGGTTGGCGAGGTTGTCGCAATGCATGGCGGCATTCTACCGCCCCGCGCGCGATCCCCGCGTGCCCACGCTACAGGGTCGTGCCGCATGGCCCTCATCCGTTCCAATAGGCGCTAAAAAAAGGTGCTGCCGCGACCAGCAACAAAAGCACTAGCAGTAATGACCATTACACGGTTTACGCATGGGCATGCTTTCGATTCAGGACGCGGCGCACCCCGACAGAAACAGCTGCCTCAATCATCTTTCCCAATGGCTGGTTATACCCAGCCAAGACCATCAATGACCCGCCACCTCATGAGAGGCATCGGAAACTTTCTTTGACTCTTCTTTTTTCGTTTCGACCTTGCCACAGGCCGCTTTCAGGCACGGGAAAATATAAGCCTGTCCATCGGAGACGCCGGCAATCGATGACAGTGGCGCCATCAGGGCCACGGCGACAACAAGGATCATCATCTTCTTCATGGGCAACAATCTCATCATGGAATAATTTCCTATCGGACCACGTTAGATCACGGGAATAGCTACACCGACACACAGGTCTGTTTAAAGCCTGTGCACTGGAAGTATAGGTCTGTTGGATTGCCGGCGGACGCCTATACTGGCGCCCGCACGCAGCCACCGGCGCCCCCATGAGTTCCTATTGCGACATCGCTCCCGGCCACCCGGTCCACGCCCATTACCACGCCCATGAATACGGCTTCCCGCAACGCGATGAACACGAACTGTTCGAGCGGCTGGTGCTGGAGATCAACCAGGCCGGGCTGAGCTGGGAAACCATCCTGCGCAAGCGCGAAGGTTTCCGCCGCGCCTACGACGGTTTCGACGTGGCCAGGGTCGCCGCCTACGGCGCGGTCGAGCGCGAGCGCCTGCTGGGCGATGCCGGCATCATCCGCAACCGGCTCAAGGTGGAGGCGGCGATCCACAACGCCGGCGTGGTGCTGGCCATGCGCGACGGCCACGGCGGCTTCGCCGCGTGGCTGGACAGCCACCACCCGCGCCCCAAGGCCGAGTGGATCAGGCTGTTCAAGAAGACCTTCCGCTTCACCGGCGGCGAGATCACCGGCGAGTTCCTGATGAGCCTGGGCTACCTGCCCGGCGCCCACCGCGAGGATTGCCCGGTGCAGGCGCGCATCCGGCAGCTGTCGCCGCCGTGGCTGGGTACGCCGGCTCAGACGCCCATGTAGCGGTGCGGGCGGTGGTTGAACATCAGCACCAGGCTCAACACCAGCGCGCCCAGCGCCGAATACAGCACCTTCGACGGCGACAACACGAAAAATGCCGCCACCATCAGCACCGTGTCGAACGCCAGCTGCACCTTGCCGGCGCTGATGCCGCGCTCGCGCTGCAGGTATACCGCCAGGATGCCCACGCCGCCGAGACTGGCGCGATGGCGGATGAAGAACAGGATGCCCAGCCCGCACAACGCGCCGCCGACCAGCGCCGAATACAGGGTGTCCATGCGGGCGTAGCCGGCCCAGCGCGGCAGCAGGTCGGTGAGCAAGCCGCAGGCGCCGACCGCGGCGAAGGTCTTCAGGGTGAACTCCCAGCCCATGCGCCGCACCGCGATCCAGTAGAACGGCAGGTTCACCAGCACGAACACCAGGCCGAAGTTCCAGCCCAGCGCGTAGTGCAGCAGGAACGCCACCCCGGCCATGCCGCCGATCATGATGCCGCCCTGGGCGAACACCGCCAGCCCCAGCGAGGCCACCAGCGTGGCCAGCACCATGCCCTGCACGTCCTCGGCGACCGAGTGGTGGAAGGCGCGGTCGTCGGCGGTGGTACCGGCGGAATCGGGCGGCGGGGTCAGCGGGCCGGCGGTGACGACGGCGCCGTCTTCGGGCAGGGCATCCTGCCCCGGCCGCAGATCGGTATCGGGGAGCATCGTGGGTGGGGGGTAAGACTGTGGGGGGCGGTATTAGACACCAGTGCCCAGGCGGTTGCACATGAAACCGTCTGCACCACCCTCGGTCAGGGCTGGTTGGCCGGGAGCTCCCTTCCTGCTTTCTGTAGGAGCGACGCCAGTCGCGATGGGGCATTACCGGGAAAGCCCTCTCGCGACTGGCGTCGCTCCTACAGAGATCAGGGTGCCTGGGGCCGGAAACGGCGGGGCCGCCCTCAGGCGGCCCCGTCACGCGATCCGGCGGCGCCGCCTCAGCGCGCCTCAGCGATCTCCACGCCGTCCAGCCCCTGCGCCAGGGTCTTGGCGTCGCCGCCCTGCGAGAGCTTGATGCGCAGGCGCACCTCGTTCTGCGAGTCGGCGTAGCGCAGCGCGTCGTCGTAGCTGATCTCGCCGGCCTGGTACAGCTCGAACAGGCTCTGGTCGAAGGTCTTCATGCCCAGCTGCACGGAGTCCTTCATCACTTCCTTGAGCTTGTGGATCTCGCCGTCGCGGATGTAGTCCTGCACCAGCGGCGTGCCCAGCAGGATCTCCATCGCCACGCGACGGCCCTTGCCGTCGGGCGTCGGCACCAGCTGCTGCGCGACCACGCCCTTGAGGTTGAGCGAGAGGTCCATCAGCAGCTGGCCGCGGCGGTCCTCGGGGAAGAAGTTGATGATGCGGTCCATCGCCTGGTTGGCGTTGTTGGCGTGCAGCGTGGCCAGCACCAGGTGGCCGGTCTCGGCGAAGGCGATGGCGTGGTCCATGCCCTCGCGGGTGCGGATCTCGCCGATCATGATCACGTCCGGCGCCTGGCGCAGGGTATTCTTCAGCGCCGCCTCCCAACTGTCGGTGTCGATGCCGACCTCGCGCTGGGTGACGATGCAGCCTTCGTGCTTGTGCACGAACTCGATCGGGTCCTCGATGGTGATGATGTGCCCGGTCGAGTTCTGGTTGCGGTAGCCGATCATCGCCGCCAGCGAGGTCGACTTGCCGGTGCCGGTGGCGCCGACGAACAGGATGATGCCGCGCTTGGTCATCGCCAGCGTCTTGATCACCGGCGGCAGGCTCAGTTCCTCCACCGTCGGGATGCGCGTCTCAATCCGGCGCAGCACCATGCCGACCTGGTTGCGCTGGTAGAAGCAGCTGACACGGAAGCGGCCGACGCCGGACAGGCCGATGGCGAAGTTGCACTCGTGGGTCTTCTCGAACTCCTCGCGCTGCGCCGGCGTCATCACGTTGAGCACCATGTCGCGGCTCTGCTGCGGCGTCAGTGGCGTCTGCGTGATCGGGCTGAGCTTGCCATTCACCTTCATCGACGGCGGCATGCCGGCGGTGATGAACAGGTCCGACGCCTTCTGGTGCGCCATCAGCTTGAGGAACGAGGTGAAATCGATGGTGCTCATGACGGGCTCCTGTGGAACCGTGATCTGCGGATCAACGCTGCCGGCCGCATGGGCCGGGCGCGTTGTCGGTACGGACTGTACGCCTGCCGGGGCGCGGCGGGAACGCGGTCGCCCGCGCCCTCACCCGCCGCCTCATTCGAACAGGCGCTTGTCCTTGGCGTACTCGCGTGCCTGGTTGCGGGTGATCAGGCTGCGCTTGACCAGGTCCTGCAGGTTCTGGTCCAGCGTCTGCATGCCCACCTGCTGGCCGGTCTGGATGGCCGAGTACATCTGCGCGACCTTGTCCTCGCGGATCAGGTTGCGGATGGCCGGGGTGGCCACCATGATCTCGTGCGAGGCGATGCGGCCGCCGCCGACCTTCTTCAGCAGCGCCTGCGAGATCACCGCGCGCAGCGATTCGGACAGCATCGAGCGCACCATCGGCTTCTCGCCGGCGGGGAACACGTCGATGATGCGGTCGATGGTCTTGGCCGCCGAGCTGGTGTGCAGGGTGCCGAACACCAGGTGGCCGGTTTCCGCGGCGGTCAGCGCCAGGCGGATGGTTTCCAGGTCGCGCAGTTCGCCGACCAGGATGATGTCCGGGTCTTCGCGCAGCGCCGAGCGCAGGGCCTCGTTGAAGCCATGCGTGTCGCGGTGCACTTCGCGCTGGTTGATCAGGCACTTCTGCGGCGTGTGCACGAATTCGATCGGATCCTCGACGGTGAGGATGTGCCCGTATTCGTTCTTGTTGATGTGGTCGATCATCGCCGCCAGCGTGGTCGACTTGCCCGAGCCGGTCGGGCCGGTGACCAGGATCAGGCCCTGCGGCTGCTCGATCAGCTCGCGGAACACCGGCGGACAGGCCAGGTCTTCCAGCGTCAGCACTTCGGAGGGAATGGTACGGAACACCGCACCCGCGCCGCGGTTCTGGTTGAACGCATTGACACGGAAGCGCGCCAGCGAGGGAATCTCGAACGAGAAGTCGCACTCGAGGAATTCCTCGTAATCGCGACGCTGCTTGTCCGACATGATGTCGTAGACCAGCGCATGGACCTGCTTGTGGTCCAAGGCCGGGATGTTGATGCGGCGCACGTCGCCGTCGACGCGGATCATCGGCGGCAGGCCCGCGGACAGGTGCAGGTCCGAAGCCTTGTTCTTGACCGAGAACGCCAGAAGTTCAGCGATGTCCATACGCTGTGTTTCCCCAAGGTTGCGGATGGCTGATTGTGTTTCCCCTGCCGCGCAGTATAGCCCTCCGGCGCGGGAGGTCGATCCACCCTCCCGCATTTACCGGCAGCCCGTCACAGGCGCCCCGGAACGGCGGATTCCGCCGGTGGCGGCCGGCCGGACAGGCCGCCATCGCGCCCGTTTCCGGCCATCTTGCCGGCGCGCGGCCTGCCCGGCTGGCTACACTGGGCCATGGCGCCGGGCGGCGGTTTCCCGCCCGGCCCGGAACCAGCCAACCGATCGCGACCGAGGTTTCCATGAGCGGCACCCACGACACGTCCTCCCTGCCTTCCGGCATCACCTTCGTCGGCGGCGGCAACATGGCCCGCAGCCTGGTCGCCGGTCTGGTCCGCGCGGGCCTGCCCGCGGCCGCGATCGAGGTCGTGGAGCCGCAGGCCGCGCTGCGCCAGACCCTGCAGCAGGAATACGGCGTGCGCACCGTCGGGTCGGTCGCCGCGGCGGCGCTGGACGGGCGGGTCGTGGTGCTGGCGGTCAAGCCGCAGGTGATGGCCGCCGTCTGCACGGAACTGGTCCCGCGCCTGGCGGCAGGCACGCTGGCGGTCTCCATCGCCGCCGGCATCACCACCACCGCCCTGCGCGGCTGGCTGGGCGCGCCCGCCGTGCTGGTGCGCGCCATGCCCAACACCCCCGCCCTGCTGGGCGCCGGCATGACCGGCCTGTATGCCGGGCCGGAAGTCGACAACGACAACCGCCGGGCCGCGCAGGCGATCCTGGCCGGCGCCGGGCAGACCCGCTGGATCGACGACGAGGCGCTGATGGACGCGGTCACCGCGGTCTCCGGCAGTGGTCCGGCCTATGTGTTCGCGCTGGCCGAGGCGATGGAGGATGCCGCGCGCGCCCAGGGGCTGGCCGACGACGCCGCGCGGCAGATGGTGGTGCAGACGGTGCTCGGCGCGGCGCGCATGCTCGCCGAGAGCGGGCAGAGCGCCGGCGCGCTGCGCCAGGCCGTTACCTCGCCCAACGGCACCACCCAGGCCGCGCTGGAAGCGCTGGCCGGCGGCAGCTTCCATCAACTGGTCGGGACTGCGGTGGCCGCGGCCGCGCGGCGCGGACGGGAACTTGCCGGAGGCAGCTGAAGGACCGGCGGCCAGTCATCGCGGCAGCCGCATCGCGCGACACGTCCCGTTCCCGGGAGGGATCTTCCGGCAGCAGGAACCCGATCCGCGTCCTGCTGCGCGGCCAGCGTGGCCGATCCCTCCCGCCGGCACCCGGCGGCCATCGTTCAGCGGCCCGTGCCGGCCAGGTGCTCGCGCAGGTCCTCGCGCAGGATGCGGCGCACTTCGAGCACGGCTTCCGGCGTTTCCTGCACGCTGTGCCCGGAGACGATCACCTTCTCCGACAGCGCACCCTCCAGGTGCGCGCTCCAGTACGGCACCAGCCCGTCGTCGGAGTCGGCCAGCGCCCCTTCCGGTTTGCGCCTGGCGATGATCGAGTGATACTTCAGGCCCGGCGCCATAGGCAGGGCCGACGCTGCACGGATGAACGGATCGTCCGCCTTGAGGTTGTCGATGCTGGTGCCGATGCGCGGCGCCTTCGGCTTGCCGCCGGGCTCGGCATCGTCCTGCAGGGCCAGGAAGACCTCCTCGAACTTGCCCAGGATGGTCAGCGGCAGGCGGACCAGCTTGCCGATCAGGCGGCCGAGCCGGTCGCCGGCGACGCGGGTGCCCCGATGCGGCGAGGCGATGAAGATCGCGCGCCCGACATCCGGCTGCGGCGAGAAGCGCACCAGCGGCCCCAGCCGCGCCTCGACCCGCCGCAGCCGCTCGCCGCGCAGGTTGAAGCGTTCCACCGCATCGTTCCACAGGCTATCGCCCGATTCGCTGAGCATCAGCCGCGCGATCACGCCGCCCATGCTGTGGCCGATGAACACCATGTCGTGCGTCGCCGCCGCGGTGCGTTTCGGGTCGAAGTGGTCCAGCGTCTGGTTGAGCGCGTTGCCGACCGTGTAGCGGTTCAACGCGATGGGCGCATTGGTCGGGTAGTAGACCGACCAGACCTGGTAGTGCCGGCGCATTTCCGGGTCGCCCATGATCTCGTTGGCGAGGTTGACCCAGGCCTCCGGGCTGCTGGCCAGGCCGTGCAGCATGAAGATGATGCGGCGGTCCGGGTCGTACGGCTGCATCAGGTAGATGTGCGGTTCGTGGATGCCCTCGCCGCGGCCGAACAGAGTGCGCAGCGATTCGGTGGCGAACCCGGATTGCGCCATCCACAGGCCATAGGCCGCGGTGAAATTGGCCGCCAGCGGCACCTGCTGCCCCTCCAGCGGAATGGTGGTGGCCGTCTCGGGCGACCAGCCTTCCAGGATGATGTCGCGCGTGGCCAATACCTCGTCCAGCGTCTTTCCGTCGAAGCGCAGCACCGCGGTGACGTTGATCGCCGGCATCTCGCTGAACACTGCCGATGCCGGCGCGTCGGGCGCTTCCACCGCCGATGCGACCCGCGACGGCGCCTCCATCACCGCCACCAGCTCGGCGCCGAACCCATCGCGGCGATAGCTGCTGCGCAGGCCGGCGAAACTCACCGAGGCCGCCGACACCAGCTGCCGGGGAATGCCGCTCAATTGCAGGCGGTCGAAATCGGAGCGGATCGTCCAGCGGTCCACCTGCACCGGGCTGCGGTAGTCGGCGCCTTGCAGCGCGCGGGCGCGGGCATGCTGGAACACGGCCGATGCCGCCTGCTGGGCCGCGTGGTTGTAGTAGTCGCGCACCTGCGTGAGCCGATCCTCCAGCGCGCGCTCGGCCGGCGTCCGGCCGCTGAAGAACAGATAGGCATAGGAATAGCGCGCGGCTTCCAGCCAGGCGTCGAACGCAGCGTCCGACAGCGCCACGGGCTCGTCCATCCGGGCCTTGGGCGTCAGTGCGAGCGCCTGCTGCATCCACAACTCCGCCAGCGTGGAAAGCCGCTGCTCGGTCTGCAGGCCCTCGATGGTGGCCACCGTCCGCCGGCAGGCGGGCAGGTCCCTGGCGCACTGCCCGGCGGTCAGGCCGATGACACTCAACGATTCCTGAGACAGCGCGCTCAGGTGGCCGCTGTTGAGGATGTCGTCGCGCTTGAGCATCACGTAGTCGGCCGGCGTGACCTGCTTGATCTTCACCATCGCGCAGCCGCTGGACAGCAACAGCGATGCGGCGACCAGCGGAGCCAGCCAGCGGCGCAGGTACGCCTGCAGTCCCCGCGTCATGAAGCGCTCCCTGCGGGTATGCCGGGAACGCCCTCGCGGATCCTCCGGGAAAAATCGGCCACGTCGCCCGCCTCGCGGGCGCGCAGGGTGATGCGCCCGCGCTCGTGCAGCCGTGCATAGGGAACACCCGGCGTCAGCCCGCCCACGTCGGCGGCGTATTCGGCCAGGTAGCCGGAAAGCAGCAGCCGGTAGTCCAGCGGCAGCGCCGGCACGATCCGGCGCATCAGCGCGAACACGATGGTGGTGCAGTTGCTGGTCAGCGTGTTGTAGAACGCCGGTGCGCGTTCCAGCGCCTGCGCCTGCCCGACGTAGTAGCGCAGCAGCTCGCGCATCTCGTCCTGGCTGAGGCCATGCAGCCGGTAGAGATAGACGTCCTCGCCGCGCACGCTGGTGCGCACCTGCACGATGTCGCGCTCGTCGGCGGCCACCAGCACCGCCTCGAACCTGCGGAAGAAGCCGCCCAGCGCCGAGAACGATTCGCCCCGTTCCTTGCGTATCTCCAGCGAGAACACCAGTTGCCGGCCATCGGCGAAACCGAAGGAGACCAGCGTGTGCGCGATCGCCGGCCCCATCCAGTAGGAAAGGATCAGGTCGACCGAACGCACCTGGGACAGGTCGTACGCACGCGGTTCCCAGCGGACGTCGTAATCGTCCTCGCCGCGCCAGTGGAAGTCGCGCACGTTGTCCAGCAGCAGGCGGTCGCCCTCGATGCGGGCATGCAGCGGCTGCGCCACGTCGTCGGCCCATTGCCGGTCCTGCGCGGGCCGGATCGTCGCCCACCAGCCGAGCATCAGGGCGAAGCCGGCGGCGAACACCGCCAGCGAATGCCAGCGTCGCCGCGGCGCAAAGCTGGCGCGCAGGGCCCAGATACCGGGAACGCACCACACCAGGATCGCCGCCACCCGTGCCACGGCAGTGCCCGGGAACTGGAACCACAGGGCCAGGCCGCCCCATACGCTCGCCGCCAGGCAAATCAGCATCAGCCCAAGGCAGGCGATCACGCGCACGCCCCGTCGCAGGCGTCCCTCGTCAGCAGCCAAGCACGCCTCCGCATCCGGCCCCGGCAGGAATGCGCGGGAGACGGCAGTGGCCGCTCCCTCCCTTCCGGTCTACCGCACCGTCATCCGCTGCCATTGCGCCCGCTCCTTCCTGTTCCGTGGTCCGGCCCGCGAACGATAGCGTGCAGGCTGTCAAATGCCGAGCAAGGCCCGGGCCAGCCTGCGCATCCACACCGGGAGCGCACATGCAGTCGGGAGCCGTGCGCGGGAGACGGCATCTCCGCAGCGGCGGCCGATGGTGCCTGCGACCAGTCGGATGGCCGCATGGGCATGCCCGCGTTCCACACGCGAACGCCGATGGCGTCCGACAGCGCAGGAACAGAGGAATGGCATGGCCGTCCACTGGCTGCCCGCCCACGGATCGCGGACACAAAAAAACCGGCCATGAAGGCCGGTTTTTTCCGTCGCTTGGTGGGCGGTGCAGGGTTCGAACCTGCGACCCTTGCCGTGTGAAGGCAATGCTCTACCGCTGAGCTAACCGCCCGTGTTGCGAGCCGCTCATTATAGGGGCAATCGCGCAGACGTCAACGGATGGATGAAATTTTTTGCCATCCCCTGCGCTGCTCAAGCCCCTCTCCCCCCGGGTGAGAGGAGCAGTTTGCGAACCACGGGTTCGCTGCCCCACGAACGCCCTTGCGCCAGCGCAAGGGCCGTGGCGCGAAGCGGGGGTTGGGGTGAGGGTACGGGCGAAGCCGCAGGCGTCATCCCAAGACTTCCCGGAACACCTCCGGAAAGCCCCTCACATGGTCTGCGTCGGCTTGTCCGAACCGGTGGTGCCGGCCAGCAGCGTCTCGATCCGGCCGCGGATCGCCTCGCCGTCGGCGCCGTCGGCCAGCTGCACGCCGATGCCCGCCTGGCGGTTGCCCTGCGCGCCCAGCGGCGTGACCCACACGACCTTGCCGGCCACCGGCAGGCGCTCGCCGGAATCGGGCAGGGTCAACAGCAGGAACACCTCGTCGCCCAGGAAGTAGCGCTTGGGCGTGGGCACGAACACGCCGCCGTTCTTCACGAACGGCATGTAGGCGCTGTACAGCGCGGCCTTGTCCTTGACCGCCAGGGAAAGGATGCCCTGGCGGGCGTTCGTCGCACTCATCGGTTGTTCCCCTTGGATTGCACCTGGTTGGCCGCGGTCCAGCCCAACAGCAGTTCCACCACGGCCAGGTCGGCGCGCACCGTGGTGCGCAGCAGGTCGCGCGTGCGGTTGGCGGCATCGAACCAGGCGGCCAGCTTGTTCAATCGGTTCGGATCGGTCAAGCCATCCGTGGCCCTGCGCAGGGCCAGGTCGGCGGCGTGGCGCAGACGCAGGTCGGCGTGCTCGTCGCCGCTCCAGCGCTGGGCCAGCTCCACCGCGCCGACACGGCCGGCGGCGAGCCTGTCCAGTTCGTCGGCAACCTGCCGGCGCAGCGCCATGCCCTCGCCCTGCAGCCAGCGGTCGGCCAGGCCCGGATGGCCGCGCGCGGCGTCGAGCGCTTCGCGCGCGGCGCTCTCGCCGTGTCCCTGACGCTGCAGCCAGGCCAGCGCTTCCTCGCGTGGCGGCAGGCGGAATTCCAGGCGCTGGCAGCGGCTGCGGATGGTCTGCGGCAGGCGCGCCGGATCGGCGCTGACCAGCCACAGGTAGCGGCCGGGCGCGGGTTCTTCCAGCGTCTTGAGCAGCGCGTTGCAGGCGGCGCGGTTGATCGCGTCGGCCGGATCGACGATCACCACCTGCGCCACGCCGTACTGCGGCGTCAGCGCCAGCTTCTGCGAGATCTCGCGCACCTGCTCAATCACGATCTCGGTGCGCAGCTTGTCGCCGGTCCTGTTGGGGATGAACGAAACCACCTGCAGGTCCGGATGGGTGCCGGCGGCGATCAGCTGCGCGTTGCGCTCGCGGCCGGCCGCGTCCATGCCGGTTCCCAGCACATGGTGGGCAAGCGCCATCGCCACGTCGCGCTTGCCCATGCCCGCCGGCCCGCACAGCAGCAGGCCGTGGCCGAGGCGGCCGGCGTCCAGCGCCGTCACCGTCTGGTCGTAGGCGCGCTGCTGCCAGGGGGCGAAACCCGTACTCACTGCCGGACCTCCGGCGCGCGGTTTTCGCGCAGCTGGCGCAGGTAACGCGCGACGGCGGCATTGTGCTCGGCGTAGGTCGCCGAGAAAACGTGGGCGCCGCTGCCGTCGCCCACCGCGACGAAGTACAGCGCATCGCCCGGCGCCGGCTGCGCGGTGGCGCGCAGCGCGTCCTTGCCGGGCATGGCGATGGGCGTGGGCGGCAGGCCGGCGCGCGTGTAGGTGTTGTACGGCGTGTCGGTGGTCAGGTGGACCTTGCGGATGTTGCCGTCGTAGGCACTGCCGATGCCGTAGATCACGGTCGGATCGGTCTGCAGGCGCATGCCCAGCTTCAAGCGGCGCGCGAACACGCCCGCGATCTGCGGCCGCTCGGCGGCCAGGCCGGTTTCCTTCTCGATGATCGAGGCCAGGATCAGCAGTTCGTAGGGCGAGGCCAGCGGCAGGCCGTCGCCGCGCGCGGCCCAGGCATCGGCCAGTTCCGTCTCCATCGCCGCGTGGGCGCGCTTGAGCACGTCCAGGTCGCTGTCGCCGCGCTGGTAGACATAGGTCTCCGGCAGGAAGCGGCCTTCCGGGTGCTGGTCGGGGAAGCCGAGGCGGCGCATCAGCCCGGCATCGTCCAGGGCGCCGGTCTCGTGCAGCAGCGGTTCGGCGCGCTGCAACGCGGCGCGCAGCTGGCGGATGTTCCAGCCTTCGACGATGGTCACGCGGTGCTGCAGCACCTTGCCCTGGCGCATGCGCAGCAGCAGTTCGCGCGGGGTGAGGCCGGCGTCCAGTGCGTACTCGCCGGCCTTGAGCTTGCCGGCGGCGTCGAGCTGGCGCGCCAGCAGCTGCCATTGGTAGTTCCTGCCCTCGTCGATGCCGGCCTGGCGCAGCTTACCCAGCACGGCATTGAAGCCGTCGCCACTGGCGACCACCACGCTGTCCTCGCTCGGCGTGAGCCTGACGTCGGCGAACTGCACCTGGCGGTAGTAGAACCATGCGCCCACGCCGGCGACGATTCCGCCCAGCGCCAACAGCATCATCAATCCCACCAGCAGGCAGCCGCGTTTGGCTCGCGCCATGGATTACCTCGAAGTCCGATCCTGCCGCGCAGGATACCGCGTGGCGCCTTCCGGCCGCCAAAGGAATCGCCTGGAGCGATTCCTGACATCGCTCGTCGATGGCCCGAAGGGGCGCCGCCAAGGATGGCGGCGACAAAGGAATCGCCGGAGCGATTCCTGACATCGCTTGTCGATGGCCCGGAGGGGCGCCGCCAAGAATGGCGGTGACAAATGGATACCTGCCGTGCGCTCCGCTACAAAGCACGCAGCAGGCCCCGCGCCTTGGCGCGGGTCTCGTCCAGCTCCTTGAGCGGATCGGAATCGACCACGATGCCGGCGCCGGTACGGAAGCGCACCGTATCGTCGTGCACCTCGGCGGTACGGATCAGGATGTTCAGGTCCATGTCGCCGTCGCGGTTGAGCCAGCCGAACGCGCCGGTATAGGCGCCGCGCGCGGTCCGCTCCAGCTCGGCGATGATCTGCATGCAGCGCACCTTGGGACAGCCGGTGATGGTGCCGCCGGGGAACGTGGCCGCGATCACCTGCCCCGGCGTCGCCTCCGGCCGCAGCCGCGCGCGCACGTTGCTGACGATGTGGTGCACGTGGGCATAGCTCTCGACCGTCATCAGCTCGTCCACCTCGACGCTGCCCGGCAGCGCGATACGGCCCAGGTCGTTGCGCTCCAGGTCGATCAGCATCACGTGCTCGGCGCGCTCCTTGGGATGGCCGACCAGCTCGCGGATGCGCGCGGCATCGTCGTCGCCGTCGAAGCGCGGGCGCGTGCCGGCGATCGGCCGGGTCTGCACCACGTCGCCCGCCACCGACACCAGCCGTTCCGGCGAGGAACTGACCACCGCGCGCCCGGCCGCGTCGAACAGCCCGGCGAACGGTGCCGGATTGGCCTGGCGCAGGCGCGCGTACAGCGCCGCCGGTGCCAGCGGCCGATCGAAGCGCGCCTGCCAGAGGCGCGACAGGTTGACCTGGAACACGTCGCCGGCGCGCAGGTAGTCGATGACCCGCTCCACGCCAGCGATGAAGTGCTCGTCGGCATCCTCGTCGATCGCCGATGGCGGCTGCCATGCCGGCAAGGCGGGAAGGTGTCGCAGCGCCTGCAGGTCCTGCTGGAGCTGCGCGAGCGGTGCGTCGCTGCCGGCCTCCGCCACCACCATGCACTGCCCGCTGCAGCGGTCGCGCAACAGCGCGGCCGGGCAACGCAGGGCCAGCGCCGCGGGCAGGCCATCGGCGCGACGCGGTAGCCGCAACACGGGCTCGACCTGTTCGGCCAGTTCGTAGTCGAGCAGCAGCGCCCAGCCGCCACGGAACGGGATCCCGGCATCCGCCGGATCGCGCGCGATGCGCGCCTCCTGCCAGTCGCGGTCCAGCGCATCGAGGAAACCGCCGGCGACCGGCGTGCCGTCCTCGCGCCGCACCTGGCCGTCGGCTTCCAGCCGCAGCTGGCCGCCATCGGCGACCAGCAGCAGGTCCCAGCGCCCCTGTTGGCCGGCGGCCGTGGATTCGAGCAGCAGCGGATAGCGCCGCGGGGCGAGCCGGTGCAGCGCCAGCAGGTCGGTGTCGGCGTGCAGGGAAAGAAGGTGGGTCATCGGCCAGACGCGTCGGAGTCGAAGCCCTTCTCCCTCCGGGAGAAGGTGCCCCGAAGGGGCGGATGAGAGACGAACGGAGCCAGTGATGTTTGGACCATCGGGACTCCGTTGCCCCTCACCCCAACCCCTCTCCCGGCGGGAGAGGGGCCTGGAATCATGAAGCTTCGAGCATCAAACGCGCTTGAACACCAGCGTGCCGTTGGTGCCGCCGAAGCCGAAGCCATTGGACATCACCACGTCGACCGTGGCCTGGCGCGCGACGTTGGGCACGTAGTCCAGGTCGCAGCCTTCGCCCGGCTGTTCCAGGTTGATGGTCGGCGGGATCACGTTGTCGCGCAGCGCCAGCACCGAGAAGATGGCTTCCACGCCGCCGGCGGCGCCGAGCAGGTGGCCGGTCATCGACTTGGTGGAGCTGACCATCATCCTGTAGGCGTGGTCGCCGAAGGCGGCCTTCATCGCCATGGTCTCGCCCAGGTCGCCCAGCGGCGTCGAGGTGCCGTGCGCGTTGAGGTAGCCGACCTGCTCCGGGGTGACGCCGGCGTCCTTCATCGCCGCGACCATGCAGCGCGCGGCGCCCTCGCCGTTCTCGCTCGGCGCGGTCATGTGGTAGGCGTCGGAACTGGCGCCGAAACCGGCCAGCTCGCAGTAGATCTTCGCGCCGCGCGCCTTGGCGTGCTCGTATTCCTCGAGGACCAGGATGCCGGCGCCGTCGCCCAGCACGAAGCCGTCGCGGTCCTTGTCCCATGGCCGCGAGGCGCGGGTCGGGTCGTCGTTGCGGGTGGACATGGCCTTCATCGCGCAGAAGCCGCCCACGGCGGTCGGCGAGGAGCCACGCTCGGCGCCGCCGACCACCATCGCGTCCGCGTCGCCGTACTGGATCATGCGCATGGCGGTGCCGATGGAATGGTTGGAGGTGGCGCAGGCCGAGACCGCCGAGAACGACGGGCCCTTGAGCCCGGCGATGATGCTCAGCTGCCCCGGCAGCATGTTGATGATGGTCTTGGGCACGTAGAAGGGCGAGATCTTCTTGCCCTCGTGGAACTCGATGGTCTGTTCCTCGATGCCCAGCAGGCCGCCGATGCCGGCGCCGACGATGGCGCCGATGCGCTCGGCATTGGCCTCGGTGATCTCCAGGCCCGAATCGTGCAGGGCCATGAACGAGGCGCCCAGGCCGTAATGGATGAACGGGTCCATCTTCTTGGCATCCTTGCCGCTGACCCGGTACTTGCCGAACTGTTCGTTGTCGGCGGTGATGTCGAAGTCCCTGACCTCGCCCGCGATCTTGGTGGTGAAGCGCTCCAGGTAGGCGTCGGCGATGTGGGTCAGCGGACCGATGCCGGAACGGCCTTCGGTGATGCCCTGCCAGCTGGTGGCCAGATCATTGCCCAGGGGCGAGACCATGCCCAGGCCGGTAACGACGACGCGACGCTTCATTGCGGTTTCTCCTGACCCGGTGCTCGATGCGGGCATGACGCGGTATGACGCTTCAATGCATGGGACCGCTTGCCGCGGCCGACGCTTGATTGGACGAGCCGCAACCGCGGCTGGTACTTGAATTGGATGGGGCCGCTACTGCGGCCCCATGGGGTTGCCGTGCGCGGTGGGCGTTGCCGCCGCGCCGGCAGCCGCCGGTCATCAGGCCTTGACGTGGGCCTTGATGTAATCGATGGCGGCCTGCACGGTGCTGATCTTCTCGGCTTCTTCGTCCGGGATCTCGCACTCGAACTCTTCTTCCAGCGCCATCACCAGTTCGACGGTGTCCAGCGAGTCAGCGCCCAGGTCATCGACGAACGATGCGCTGTTGGTGACTTCCTCTTCCTTGACGCCAAGCTGTTCGACGACGATTTTCTTGACGCGTTCTTCGATGGTGCTCATTGGATATCGCTCCAGATGGAGTAGTGGTTCAAAAGGCGCCATCGTCAGGCGATGGCCGTGGGATAGTGTAGTGGAAAGCGCCGGAGCCTTGCATTCTGGCAAAAAGCCACGGCGATCAACCACTTGGGCGCAGTCCCTGCGCCTCACGCTTACGGCATGTACATGCCGCCGTTCACGTGGAGGGTTTCGCCGGTGATGTAGCTGGCCGACGGGCCGGCCAGGAACGCCACCGCGCGGGCGATGTCGGCCGGCTCGCCGAGGCGGCCGAGCGCGATCTGGCCGAGCATCGCGGTCCTGGCGTCCTCGGGCAGGTCCTTGGTCATGTCGGTATCGATGAAGCCGGGCGCGACGACATTGACGGTCACGCCGCGGCTGCCGATTTCCTTGGCCAGCGACTTGGAGAAGGCGATGATGCCGGCCTTGGCGGCGGCGTAGTTGGCCTGGCCGGCATTGCCGGTAACACCAATGACCGAGGCGATGTTGACGATACGGCCCTTGCGCGCCTTCATCATGCCGCGCATCACCGCCTTGGAGGTGCGGTAGACGCTGGTCAGGTTGGTGTCGAGGATCGCCTGTCAGTCCTCGTCCTTCATGCGCATCAGCAGGTTGTCGCGGGTGATGCCGGCGTTGTTGACCAGGATGGTGATGGCGCCGAACTCCTTGCCCACCGCGTCGATCAGCGCATCGACTGCGCCCGGCTCGGTGACGTTCAGCGCGCGGCCGTGGCCGCCCTGCGCGGCCAGGCGCGCGCCGATGGCGGCGGCGCCGGACTCGGTGGTGGCGGTGCCGATGACGGTCGCGCCCTGCGCGGCCAGTTCGTCGGCGATAGCGGCGCCGATGCCACGGCTGGCGCCGGTGACGAGCGCGATTTCACCCTGCAATGGCTTGCTCATGCGGTTTCCTCTTGATGCGCCGCGTGCCGCGGCTGCAGGTCGGGGCCAGGCGCGGATGCGGGCGCCGGCGGCCGTATCGTAGGGGTCAGGCGGCCCACTCTTCCAGCGCGCCGGCGAAATCGGCCGGGGTGGCGAGCGAACGGCCGTCGAGGCTCTTGTCGATGCGCTTGACCAGGCCGGTCAGCACCTTGCCCGGGCCGCATTCGGCGACACGGGTGGCGCCGCGCGCGGCCAGCGCCTGCACGCAGCCGGTCCACTGCACCGGCTGGTACAGCTGCCGCACCAGCGCGTCGCGGATGGCGTCGACGCCGGCATGCACCTGCGCATCGACGTTCTGCACCACCGGCAGCGACGGCGCGCGCCAGTCCAGCCCGGCCATGGCTTCGGCCAGCCGGTTGGCGGCCTCGCGCATCAGCGGAGTATGCGAGGGCACGCTCACGGCCAGCTTGACCGCCTTGCGCACGCCCTTCCCGGCCAGCAGCGCCAGCGCGCGGTCCACCGCGTCTGCGTCGCCGCCGATCACGATCTGGCCCGGAGAGTTGAAATTGGCCGGCACCACGACCTGGCTGCCAGCGGCCTGCGCGCAGACCTCCTGCACCAGCGCGTCGTCGGCGCCGAGCACCGCGGCCATCGCGCCGACACCGGCCGGCGCGGCTTCCTGCATCAGCTGGCCGCGCAGGCGCACCAGGTGCGCGCCGTCGCGCAGCGACAGTGCGCCGGCGGCGACCAGCGCGGTGTACTCGCCCAGGCTGTGCCCGGCCAGCAGCGCCGGCTTGGCGCCGCCCTGCGCATGCCACAGCCGCCATACCGCGATGCCCGCGGCCAGCAGCGCCGGCTGGGTGTATTCGGTGCGGTTGAGCAGCTCTTCCGGCCCCCCCTGCGACAGCGCCCACAGATCGGCGCCGGCGCCGTCGGACGCCTCGGCGAAGGTATCGCGGACCTGCGGGTGCAGTTCGGCCAGTTCGGCCAGCATGCCCAGCGACTGGGAACCCTGGCCGGGGAATACGAAAGCGAGTCGGGAATCAGTCACGCGGTCATCTGCTGCATGAATCGAAGCGGCGCATCATAAGCGTGAATGCCCCTGCCCGTCTGTACTGCCGCGTATGCAACGCGGCCCCGCCGCGTCAGGTGAACAGGTCCAGCAGGTCCAGTTCGCCATCGGCCAGCCAGTCCACCGACAGCACCAGCAGCGCGACCAAACCGAAGGTGGTGGCGGCGTGCACGACGAGAATGGCGTGGGCCAGGGCGCGCCCGGACTTGCCGGCGCGCTGCAGCACGCGGGCCAGGCGCTGCAACCGGCCGGTCACCTCGTGGGCATGGGCGACCACCGGCCGGTCCGCGCCTTCCATCGCGTTCGCCAGCATGACCTCGAGCACCTGCGGCCGCGCCTCGTAGTACTTGGCCACGCCGTAGCCGAACATCAGCCAGTCGCGCGCCTGGGCCTGCCCGAGGTCCATGACCTCCAGCGGGTCCTCCTCGAAATCGATGAAGCCCACGCGCTGCCCATCCCAGGTCATGTTGCGCGGCAGCGGCTGGCCGAAATAGGCGCCGCCGCGGTGCGCCCTGGCGATGGCCTCGACGGCCGCGGCCACCAGCCGGTCGCGCCCGGCCGCATCGGCCTCGCGCAGGCAGCTGTTGAATGAAGCGCCGGTGTGTTCGAGCAGCAGCGCAGCCTCGCCCTGCCCGATCACGTCGGGAACATGGACGCCCTGCGCCTTGAGCTCGACCAGGCGCCGCGCCTCGATCTCGCGCGCCTGCGCGCCGCCTCGGTGCGGCGGCGGCCGCAGCGCATCCAGATGGAAGCGGCGGGCAACGAAATTCAGCAGCCCGAGGGCGAATGCCCGGCTGCCTTCACCATAATGCTTGAGCCATGCGCGCTGCCCTTCGATGAGAATGGGTTCAGCCATGACGATATCTCCCGGGAAATGCGGCCTTCCAGCCGCGGCGAGGGCCTCATGCCCCCTGCCCTGTCCGGTGCATCAATAGCGCAGCAACGCCGAACCCCAGGTGAAGCCACCGCCGAAGGCCTCCAGCAGCAGCAACTGGCCGCGTTCGACCTTGCCGGAGCGGATCGCATGGTCCAGCGCCAGCGGCACCGAGCCTGAAGACGTGTTGCCATGCATGTCCACGGTCACCACCACCTGCTCCATCGGCATCTCCAGGCGCTTGGCCGTGGCTTCGATGATGCGCAGGTTGGCCTGGTGCGGGATCAGCCAGTCCAGGTCGGACTTGTCCAGGCCATTGGCCTGCAGGGTCTCGTCCACGACCGAGTCCAGCGCCTTGACGGCGTACTTGAACACGTCGTTGCCCTTCATGGTCAGCTTGCCAGGCGTGTCCAGGCCGGTGGACACGCCGGCCGGGTGCCACAGCAGCTCCTTCTTGCTGCCATCGGCATGCAGATGGGTGCTGAGGATGCCGGTTTCCTCGTCGGCCTTGAGCACGACGGCACCGGCGCCGTCGCCGAACAGCACGCAGGTGGTGCGGTCGGTCCAGTCGACGATGCGGCTCAGGGTTTCAGCGCCGATCACCAGCACATGCCTGGCGTCGCCGCTGCGGATGAACTTGTCGGCCACGCTGAGGGCGAACAGGAAGCCCGAGCATGCTGCGTTGACGTCGAACGCCGCCGCGCCGGTCGCGCCGAGGCGCGCCTGGATCAGGCAGGCGGTGGACGGGAAGATCAGGTCCGGCGTGGTGGTGCCCACGACGATCATGTCCAGCTGCGACGGCTCGATGCCGGCAGCTTCCAGCGCGCGCAGCGCGGCGTTGTAGCCGAGGTCGCCGGTCGTCTGTCCGTCGGCGGCGATGTGCCGCTCGCGGATGCCGGTTCGCGACTGGATCCACTCGTCACTGGTGTCGACGATCTTGGTCAGATCCTCATTGGTCAACACCTTCTCGGGCAAATAGCTACCGGTGCCCGCGATCCTCGAGTAGATCCGCTTGCTCATGCTGGTTCCTGTTGCGCGGAGCCGCCCTGAGGCGGCCCCGGAAGAATCGGTGCGATGGCCGCCACCGCGAAGTGGCGGCCATCACGGATCAATCTTCTTCGACGACCGAGGTCTTGGTCGTGATCACCTTCTTGCCGCGGTAGAAGCCGTCGGCGGTGATGTGGTGACGCAGGTGCACTTCGCCGGTGGTCGGGTCGGTGGACAGCTGCTTGGCGCTCAGCGAGTCATGCGAACGGCGCTGGCCGCGGCGGGACGGGGTAACACGGGATTTCTGCACAGCCATGGGATTGCTCCAAACTCGGTTCGTTCGTTTCGTCGTTGCAGTGCATGTGGATGCAAGCATCCGGCACTGTTTTGCTTTCGCCGCAGCCGCCGACGACAACCGGCCGCTATTGTTTCTTCAGCGCCGCCAATGCCGCGAACGGATTGGCCTTGCCCAATTCTTCACTGGTCGCGGAGAAGTCGCGTTCGACCGCTTCGCTTTCCGGCGCCACCGGCACCACCGGTATCGCCAGCACCAGTTCGTCCTCCACCAGGTCCAGCGGCCGCAGGCTGCCGTCTTCCGGCACCAGCAGCGCTTCGTAATCCGGCGGAAGCGCCTGTTCCTCGCCCTCGTCGCGGACCAGCCCCAGCCGCTGCACCATGTTCACCGGCAGCAGGAAACGCTGCATGCTGCGCTGACAGATCAGCGGCAGCGCGGTATCGATGGTCAGTTCGACATAGGCGACCCGCAGGACCTCGTCGCGGCCGAATTCCAGCGCATAGCTGCACTCTCCTTCGGCATCGGCAACCAGGCCCTGCAGACGGGGCAGTGCGGACAATGGCACCCGGCCGTCGAAGCGCCTGCGCGCCGCGACCATCCGCCAAGCATCCAGCAATTCGGGCACGTTCGCGGACATAAGCTGCAGAATGTTAAGGACAGGCCCGCCGGCTGTCAAATCCACCCCGGCCGCCATTGCCAAGCCGGCGCCGCAACCGCAGACTCGACAGCGCGCCCACGCCGCCATTCTCGCATGCCAGCCCTGATCCTCGCCTCCACTTCCCGCTACCGGGCCGAACTGCTGTCCCGGCTGCGGCTCCCGTTCAGCTGCGCAGGCCCGGACGTGGACGAAACCCCTCTTCCCGGCGAATCCCCGCTCGCACTGACCATCCGGCTGGCCCGCGCCAAGGCGGCCGCGGTGGCCGCGCGCCAGCCCGGTGCCTGGGTCATCGGCTCCGACCAGGCCGCCGAACTGGACGGCATGCCGCTCGGCAAGCCCGGCACCCGCGAAGCCGCCTGCGCGCAATTGACCGCGATGTCGGGCCGCGAGGTGCTGTTCCACACCGCCGTGTGCGTGGGCGACGGAGCGTTGTACCTGGAGGCGGCCGACCTGACCCGGGTCCGCTTCCGCAGGCTGCGCCCGGACGAGATCGAGCGCTATGTCGACGCGGAACGACCGCTGGACTGCGCCGGCAGCTTCAAGTGCGAGGGACTGGGAATCGCCCTGTTCGAAGCGATCCACAACCAGGATCCGACTGCGCTGGTCGGACTGCCGTTGATCGCGCTGTCCGGCCTGTTGCGCGAGGCCGGTTTCAGCCTGCCCTGACCCGACGATCCCCTCACCGGGACGGCCGCAGGCGGCACCACTGGTACGGATAGCCACCCTGCCCGATGCGCGAGGCCAGCGTCACGCACGTGGCCTCGTCCAGCGCCAGGCCATATCCCGCCAATTGCTGCTCCGCCAGTTCCCGCGCCTCCCGGGATGCGGTCTCGGGGATGGGAGAAGCACCGGAACGCGGAACCAATCGACAACGCCCGCCGCCGGCCATCTCGATTTCCGCGCGCAGTCCGCGCACATGCCGGGTCAACCACGCCAGACGCTCGCAGCCGCGCCCCTGGGAAAGATGGAGACGGCGCGCCCAGTCGTTCATCCGTTCCCAGCGCGCCATCCGTTGGCTGGATTGGGCCGGAATCATCGCAAAGCGCTCTTCGCGCGCCTCCAGAATGCCGGCCACGCGCTCGCGATACGCAGGCGACTCGGGGAAATTGGTGGCCACCCCCACATAGCGGGCCTGGGCCGGCAACAGCGGTACCCGCCAGGCCTGCGGCTCGCTCCCGGTCAGCAGCACGACGCTGCGCTCCGGCGCCGGCATCGGCGGCGCCTCCACGCTGAAGCCCTGCCATGCCCAGCGCTCATGCCCCCATGTATTCCAACCCAGCAGGGACGCCAGCGCGACCATTCCGATCGCCCAGCCACCCAGCTTCGCCGCCTTGCGCGACGGCAGCAGCCGTTGGCAGAGGAACCACAGCACCAGCGGCGCGAGCAGCTCCAGCACGACCAGATACCGATGGATGCCGAACACCCCCTGCCATAGCACATAGCCCGTGCCGAAGAACACCAGCACCGTCCGCATCGCGGGAGCGAAAGCAGGCGACGCAGGAATCCTGCGCATGAGGCGACGCACCACCAGGGCCAGCGCCGACACATAGAGCAGCGGCCAGACGAGCTGCACCAACCGTATCTCGCTGACGCGCAGCGGATCGACCGCGAACTGCAATGGCCAGGTCAGATGCTCCCATGCGTTGCGTGGCAGCCAGCGCGTATCGGCAACCGATATCGGCGCGGCCAACGGCCCTTGGAACACGGCATTGAACTGCGGGAACAGCGGATTCCCGAACGCCTGCCAGACCCGCAGGTACCACCATCCTGCCAGCAGCGCCGCCACGACAAGCGAGACCAGTGCCAGCAGGCCCACGCCCGCCAACCGCCGCCCGAAGGATCCGCCCGCGCACAGCGCGGCCACGGCGAGCGCCACCGCATAGATGGCATTGGTCAACTTGAACGCGACGGCAGCTCCCAACAGCATGCCGGCCAACGTCCAGGCCGCGAGTTCGGCGCGCGGCGTGCGCGTTTCCTGGCGACGTTGCGCCGCCAAGGTGAAGTAGAGCGCCCCCATCACCAACAGGGCCGTGGTGTTGTCCGCCATGCTGCCGCCGAACTCGGACAGGAAGGCGCTCGTACACAGTCCGGCCAGCGGCAGCAGCGGCACCAGGCTTGCCCGTCGCGGTTGCCCCCGCATCGCCATGTCCACGACGCCGGCCACCGGCAGGAACACCAGACCATGCACCGCGCCGAGCACGAAACCCGCCAACGGCGCCGGCAGCCGCACCATCAGCAGGTAATGGAACAGGTCCAGGAGCGGGCTGAAGTAGCTCTGCATCTGCGCTGGCGCAAGGTCCTGCAGCATGCGGTCATGCAGCAGCGCGTAGCCGTTGTAGAGATGGTAGTTGCGCAGATCCCAGTTCGCATCCTGGCCCAGCAACAGCGCCACGACGCCCCCCAGCAACATGAACGTCGCCGCCACCCGGGCAACATGGCCCGGCGAATCGAACGCGAACCATCGCTCCAGGACACCGGCGACGCGACGCATGGCCGCTACGGCTCGAGAATCACCATGCATCGGAACGACGCTCATCGATCGTCTTGCCGACAGGGCAGCCCACCATCACCCGTCGTCATCGGCACGGCCAGGTAGGCCATGTGCTTGGCCTCGATGCGGCCACGGGTCACGGTATCCAGGATCAGGCCACAGGCCAGCAGCAGAAGGCCCGTCAGCATCAGGGCAGCGCACAGGATCGCGGTCGGGAAACGCGGCACAAGCCCTGTCTCCAGGTAGGTCGCCAGCAACGGCGCCGCCAGTACCAGCGAGAGCAGCATGCCGGCGACGCTGCCGATGGAGAAGAACAGCAGGGGCCGTTCGCTCTTGAACAGTTTCGCGATGGTGCAGAGGATCCGCCAGCCATCGCGCCATGTGCTCAACTTGCTTTCCGAGCCATCGGGGCGAACGCCATAGGCGGTATCCACCTCGGCCACCGGCATGCGCAGCTGCAGCGCATGCACGGCCAGTTCGGTTTCGATCTCGAAACCACGGGCATGGGCCGCGAACGAGCGGACATAACGCCTGGAAAACACGCGATAGCCGGACAGCATGTCGTCGAAACTGTTTCCGAACAGCATGCCGGCGCAACGGGTCAGCAGTACATTGCCGAAGCGGTGGCCCGGTCGGTAGGCCGCTTTTTCCTGGTCGCGGCGCGCCCCGACCACCATGTCCAAGCCATCGTCCAGCAGCCGCCTCACCAACCGCGGCGCTGCCGCCGCCTCGTAGGTATCGTCGCCATCCACCAGCACATAGACGTCGGCCTCGATGTCCGCGAAGCCGCGTCGCACCACGTTGCCCTTGCCCTGCAGCGGCACCGGGAGCACGCGCGCGCCCGCCTCCCGCGCCAATGCCGCAGTGCCATCGCTGGAGTTGTTGTCCAGCACGACGATGTCGGCCTGCGGCAGATGCGTGGCGAAATCGCGGACTACTGCGGCGACGGTGGCCGCCTCGTTGTAGCAGGGTACGAGTACGGCTATGCGGGTTCTATCCATGGATATCGATACCGACGGCGCGCGACAGTCAGTCGCAGGCATGGGGAAATGGAACGGGAGGATACGTCAGCGCGCGACCTGCAACGGCTGCTCCCACCATTCCTCGACGCTGCCGTCGGCGCCATGCAAGCGCAGGCCCAGCCAATGACGGCCCGGCGTCAGCTTCCGCGCATCCAGTTCGGCGCGGAAGCCGACATGAGGATGATGCGGATCGGTGGAAATCTTCCAGAAATCGGCCACATTGATTTCCTGCCCGTATTCGGTCCGCGCCGCGACCTTGCCGTCGACCAGCACGTCCACTCCCCTCAGGCCTACGCCGTCCTTGAACGCCCAGCCTTTCACTTCAAGAACATCCTTCTCCATCGCGTCCGGCAACGGGCTGTCGATCCACGCCATGGCCGGCGTGACGCATGGCCCCGGCTGCCTGCTGGCAGGCAGGCGGAACAGGAGGAAACGCTGGTAGCCGTGATCGGTGGACACCATCCTCGGCGGCGGCAGCGGCCCGACCAGGTCGCACAGCTGGTGGTAGCGCACCAGCAGTTCGCGGTAGCGCTGGTCCCCCGGCGCCACCACCAGCAGTTCGGGCGTGGAGCGGTCGCCATCGCCGATCAGCTGCCACAGCGCCAGCTGCGCGGTGCGCCCATGCCGGTCGTTGAGGGGATGCGGCAGCACGCGGATGGAAGCGTCGCCGCGCAGGAAGCCCAGTTCGGCACCGACCTTGAAGCTGGCCGCCACCACCCGGGTGGCTTCCGGCATGGCGGCCAGTTCGTCGCGCACCGCATCGGCCAGGGGCTGCCAACCGGCGAAGTTGCGCGGGTAGTACTTGTTGCCCGCCAGCTGTTCGCGCAGCGCGGGCGAGGCCGCGACCAGGTAATAGCCGAACGCGCAGGCCAGCCCCGCCAGCGCCATGCCCCAGGCCAGGCGGCGCCAGATGCGCGGCCAACGGCCGAGGACCAGCGGCACCGCCACCAGCAGGGCGAAATACCCCGGCAGCGGCCAGTGGAAGCTGATCCGCTCCACGTCGGTGAAGAACCCCAGCAGGAAGATGGCGAGCGTGGACACGCCGCCGACCAGGGCGAAGTAGCGCCATTGCACGCGGTGCTGGCCGGCCGGCGCCGGGCGGATCCCCGCCGCGCCCGCCTGCCACATCGCCAGGCACAGCAACGGCGTCACCAGCAGCGGCTGGATCACCAGGAACCACAGGCCGGTACCCTGGAACATCCAGGGATGACGCTCGACGAGCTGGAATTTCAGGCCGGCATCCTGGTTGTCCAGGTTCCAGGCCAGCAGGGGCAGCCAGGCGACGACGCCGACCGTCAGCGCCATCCACACCCGCGCATCGCGCAGCATGCGCCGCCCCTCCGGCAGCAGCAGCAGGGCGATGAAGCCGACGCCGATCACGCCGATGAAGCGGTAATGGCTCAAGGCTCCGAGCAGCAGCCCGGCGGCCAGCATCAGCGCGCCGCCGGCATCGACGGCGCGCAGCAGGCGGGCGCCGGCGGCGAGGCAGAGCATGGCGGCCAGCGCCATCGGCACATCCGGCACCGCCAGGATGCCCAGCGTCGCCGACAGCGGCATCAACAGGGTGAGCGAACCGGCCTGCCAGCCGAACCTGGCGCCGAACCAGCGGCTCGAAAGGTGCGCGACCATCCATGGCAGGGCCGCCCCCATCGCCAGGAACGGCAGGCGCACACCCAGCACGTGGTGGCCCAGCAGCTCCACGCCGAGCCGCGTCATCCATGCGGTCAGTCCCGGCAGGTCCGAGTAGGCGGCCGCCAGATGCTGGCCCTCCTGCCAGTAGAACGCTTCGTCGACGAACAACGGCAACCGCGCCGCCACGATCGTCTTCAACGCCGTGATCACCACCCAAAGCACGACAAATACCGTGCGCGCCCGCTGTCCAGCCTGCATTGCCGCTTACACTCCCCTCGACCCCGGATCCAGAGACGACCATGGCTTCGATGCCACGAGAAATGCTAACCGATGTCGCCCTCGAGGCCCTGCGGCAGGCACAGGACCAGGTCAACGCCCTGCTGCTGGGCAAGGCGGGGGAAGTGCGACTGGCATTCGTCGCGCTGCTCTCCGGCGGCCACCTGCTGATCGAGGACCTGCCCGGGCTGGGCAAGACCACGCTCGCCCATGCCATGGCCTCCACGCTCGGGCTGCAGTTCCAGCGCGTGCAGTTCACTTCCGACCTGCTGCCCGCCGACGTGCTGGGCGTTTCCATCTACGAAGCGGAAAGCCGCGGTTTCCGCTTCCATCCCGGCCCAGTGTTCAGCAACGTGCTGCTGGCCGACGAGATCAACCGCGCGCCGCCACGCACGCAGAGCGCGCTGCTGGAAGCCATGGCCGAACAGCAGGTGACGCTGGACGGCATCACCCATGCGCTGCCCGATCCGTTCTTCGTGATCGCCACGCAGAACCCGGTGGACATGTCCGGCACCTTCCCGCTGCCGGACTCGCAGCTGGACCGCTTCCTGCTGCGGCTCACCCTCGGCTACCCGGATGCCAGCGCCGAACGCGCGCTGCTGGCCGGCGCCAGCCGCCGCGAACTGATCGCGCAGACGCTGCCCAGCCTGGCCGAGCAGGACATCCGCGACCTGCGCGTGGCGGTCGAGCGCGTCCACGCCAGCGAAGCCCTGGTCGACTACGTCCAGCGCCTGCTGGCGCGCAGCCGCCAGCAGCCCGGCGTCCGCGTCGGCCTGTCGCCGCGCGCCGGCATCGCCCTGCTGCGTGCGGCCAAGGCGCACGCGCTGCTCGCAGGCAGGAACCACGTGCTGCCGGAGGACGTGCAGGCGCTGTTCGTCGCCGTCGCCGGGCATCGGCTCGTCGCCGAGGCGGAGTCGTCCTCGGGGACGGCGCTGGCCAGCACCATCCTGCATGGCGTCCAGGTCGACTGACGTGCCCGCCCGGCTGCGCACCCGGCTGCAGGCGCTGCAATGGCTGGCGCGCCCGCGCCGGCCCGAGCCGTTGCCGGTCACGCTCGACCGCCACCGCATCTACGTCCTGCCCACCGGTTTCGGCCTGTTCCTCGGCGCGCTGCTGGCGGTGATGCTGCTCGGCGCGCTGAACTACAACAACAACCCGGCGCTGCTGCTGGCCCTGCTGCTCGCGGCCACGGCGCTGGCCAGCGCGCTCCAGGCGCACCTGCAGTTGTCCGGCCTGCGCGTGGAGGCCGTGTCGGCCGAACCGGTGGCGGCCGGCACGCCGCTGCGGTTGCGGCTGGCACTGGCCCGCGACGACCGCCGTCCGCGCCGCGGGCTGCGCCTGGCCTACGGTCCGGCCGCGGCCTGCGCCGACCTCGCGGACACGGATCGCACGGAAGTCGACCTGTGGCTGCCCACCACCCGGCGCGGCTGGCTCGATCTGCAGCGCATCCGCCTGTCCACTACCCAGCCGCTGGGGCTGGTGCGCGCCTGGAGCTGGGTCTGGCCGGCGGCGCCGGTGCTGGTCTATCCCACGCCGGAACTCCAGGCTCCGCCGCTTCCCGACACCGGCAGCGCCTCGACGCGCACCCGCCAGCATCCGCTCGGCGACGAACTGCAGCAGCTGCGTCCCTATCGGCAGGGCGATGCCCGCCGCACCATCGCCTGGAAACACTCCGCGCGCCGCGACGCGCTGCTGGTGCGCGAGTACGAGCGTCCTGCCGGTACCGAACTGCTGCTGGACTGGCACGCGCTGGGCCCGCTGCCGCACGAGCGCCGCATCGCCCGGCTGGCACGCTGGGTGGACGACGCCGAACGCGAAGGCCGCCGCTACTGCCTGCTGCTGCCGGGCCAGCCGGCGCTGGGAGCGGCCAGCGGCGATGCCCACCGCCACCAGTGCCTGCGCGCGCTGGCCGTGATGCCGGACGCATGAAAAAACGACAGGATGGTCGTTTTTCACGGCGAAGCCGCCCAAAGGGTGGCGCACAGGGATGTGCGCCATGAACGACCGCGCCGCGCTCCCCCCCTTGAATGCGGGCGCCCGCGGCTGGGCGCTGCTGACCACTGCGCTGGCCCTGTTGCCGCTGCTGCTGCAGCTGCCCGGCGGGCTGGCCAGCGTATTCGCCGCCGCGGCGCTGCTGGTGGCGGCGCTGTCCTGGCGACGCCAGGTCCCGCTGCCGCTGCGCCTGCTGCTGATCGCCACCATGCTGGTCGCGATCTACTGGCAGATGGGCGCCTCGCCCGGCCGCGACACCGGCTGCGCCCTGCTGGCGGCGATGCTCGCGATCAAGTCCAGCGAACTGCGCACCCTGCGCGACGCGCGCAGCCTGCTGGGCTTCGCCCTGTTCGCGCCGTTCGCCGCCTTCCTGCTCGACCAGGGGCCGAGCACCCTGCTGCTGGCACTGGCGGCGGTGGTCTGCGCCCTGCTCGGCCTGCAACGCCTGGCCGACGCCGAGACCGGCACGGCACCGCCATCCCTTCCGCATCGGCTGCGGACCATCGGGCGACTGCTGCTGGTTGCGCTGCCGCTGGCGCTGTCGGCGTTCTGGCTGCTGCCGCGACTGCCCACGCCGCTGTGGGGCATTCCGGAACGGGCCGTGGGGCAACCGGGCCTGTCGGACACGATGGCGCCGGGGCAATGGCTGGACCTGATGGCCGACGACAGCCCGGCGCTGCGCGTGCAGTTCTTCGGTGCGACGCCCGCGGCCGAGCAGCGCTACTGGCGCGGACCGGTGTTGACCCGTTTCGACGGACGCACCTGGACCCGCCTGGAAAGCCAGCGCCGCATGGCGGCGCCCGCCATCACCACCGCTCCCGCGCAATGGGACTACCAGATCGAGTACGAGCCCACCGAACGGCGCGAACTGGTGGCGCTGGACCTGCCGCTGGCTGCCCCGGACGAGACGCGGCTGGACGCCGACTACACCCTGGTCAGCACGCGCCCGTTGACCGCCCTGACCCGCTGGCGCCTGCGCTCCTCGCCCCCGGCCCGCTTCCAGCCGGAGCTGCCGCCCTTCCTGCGCAGGGAGGCGCTGCAGCTGCCGCCCGGCTTCAATCCGCGCACGCTGGCGCTGGCCCGGCAATGGCGCCATGACGCCGGCGACGACGATGCGGCCATCGTCCGCCGCGCGCTGGAATGGATCGGCCACGATTTCAGCTACACCCTGAGCACGCCGCTGCCCGGCCGGCACGGCGCCGACGAGTTCCTGTTCGACTGGAAGGCCGGCTTCTGCGAGCACTTCAGTTCCGCCTTCGTCGTGCTGATGCGCGGCGCCGGCATTCCCGCGCGCGTGGTCACCGGCTATGCCGGCGGCACCCGCAACCGCTACGGCGACTACTGGCTGGTGCGCAGGATGGACGCGCATGCCTGGGCCGAGGTCTGGCTGCCGCAGCGCGGCTGGACCCGGGTCGACCCGACCGCCGCGGTGGCGCCCGAGCGCATCCGCGACACGCTGGAAGACCGGCTGGCGCGCGGCGACGCCGGCGGCGGCGCGTTCGACATGGGCGCGCGCTGGCTGCAGGCCGCGCAGGTGGGCGATTGGCTGCGCCGCAACTGGAACGGCATGGTCCTGTCCTTCGATGCGCAGCGCCAGCAGCAGTTGCTGCGTCCCTTCGGCATCGAGCGTCTGGACCCGGCGCAGCTGGTCGGGCTGCTCGCCGCCTTCGCGCTCATCGCCATCGGCGCCATGGCCTGGCTGCTGGCGCGCGGCGAACGCGAGCGCGATCCGCTGCTGCGCGCCTGGCATCGCCTCGACCGCCGCTATGCCCGGCTCGGCCTCGGCCGCCAGCCGCACGAACCGGCCGGCGCCTGGGCCGCGCGCGTGGAAGCGCTCCGGCCCGGCAGCGGCCTGGTGGTACTCAGCCAGCGTTTCAGTGATGCGCGCTACGCTGGCGCCTCGTCGGACCTCGCTTCATTATTGCGCGACCTGCACAGGCACCGCCCTCAACCCGGAGTACGAACCGGAGCATGAACATGAAGACCCGCATTTTCCTCACCATCGCCGCCAGCCTGGCCCTGGCCGCCTGTGCCACCGCGCCCAAGCCGCTGCAGGGACAGTTCAGCACGGTTGCCCCGCGCGATACCGTCGCGCAGAAGCAGACCGGCACGCCGGTGCGCTGGGGTGGCCGCATCATCGAGACCCTCCCCGGCCAAGGCGAGACCTGCTTCCAGATGATCGCGCGCCCGCTCAACGGCAATGGCCGTCCGAGCACCACCTCCGCCGACGCCAGCGACGGCCGCTTCCTGGCCTGCCGCGCCGGCTTCTACGACCCGGCAGTGTTCGAGCCCGGCCGCGACGTGACCTTCATCGGCCGCATCGACGGCTACCAGAGCACCAAGATCGGCGACTACGACTACCCGCTGCCGAAGATCGCCGCCGACGTGGTGTACCTGTGGCCGGTGCAGCGCGACGTCGAAGTGGTGCCCGCCTACCCGTACGGCCCGTGGGGCCCGGGTTGGGGTCCCGGCTGGGGCTGGGGCTACCGCGGCTGGTGGTGACCGACCGGTCGCGACCCCGCACGCGACCGAAAAACAGACGCCGCCTCCGGGCGGCGTTTGCTTTGTCCGCTTCACCACCGGGAGACGGTCCACCTCACTCCCGCGCCCTGATCGTCCAGTCGCCGGCCCGCTCCCCCGGCACCAGCGCCCAACCGGACTTCAGGGTCAAGGTCCAGCCATCGCCCTTCAAGCCATCGGCCGTCGCCTCCGCCCCCGCGTACTGCACGGACAGGCGCGACCAGTCCGGCGAAAGCAGCCCGTCCTTGCCGACCTCCAGCACACCCCATGCCGTGGCCGCGCGGATGGTCCCGTAGACAGATCCCTCCGGCGGCAGCGGCGTCACCCGGTTGGGATCGAAACTGAAACTGGCGCCGTTCACCGGAACGGCGAGTACCGGGCCATCGACCAGCCTGGCGCGCAATGCCGCGGATACGGCGGCCTGGCGGGCGACCCGCGCTGTTTCTTCCACCTGTATCCCGGCCGCACCGTAACGCGCCCCACTCTCCGCGAAGGCGGCAGCGTCGTGGGGAACATCCAGGCGAAGGGCCTGCGCGAGCATCCCCGGCAGCCCATCGCGCCGGTTCCATGCCTTCCGCCATCCCGGGGAGGCGCCATCGAGCAGGACCCCATAGGCGGGCCCGGTGTAATAGGCGAAGGAGCGGGCATAGGCGGCGACGCCGTCGCCCTTCCGGAGGTGCTCCACCAGGTGGTCGGCCATCGCGGCGTCCTGCGACAGGAGCCGGCCGGTGTATTCGGCGATTCCCTCGTGCCGCTCCATCGCATCCTCGGCCTCCCGTGCCCCCGGGAACTGCGCCTGCCGCCATGCGCGGAAGACCAGCGCGTCCCGGGTCGCGCGCAGGCGCTCTTCCGTGTCCGTGGTGGCGATGGCCGCCGCCAGCGCGCGCAGTTCCAGCCGGAGCGACAGCCTTCCCCGCTCCGTGTCCAACTGCTCCTGGTCGGCGTGGGTCGCCACCAGGCCGATCTGGTCCTGGATGCGGTGCCAGGCCTCGTGCATGAGCAGGATGGAACGCGCCGGCTCGTCGTGCGGCAGCGGCGCCATCAGCATGGTCCAGCCGCGCCCGTTCCATCGCACGGACGTGTTAGCGACCGGAACGGTGTCGGGAAGGCGTCCCCGGAAGACCGTTCCTTCCCGCTCAAGAGCGGTCTCCACCCCGTCCATGTTCGCCAGGATCTGCCGCGTCGCCGGATCGGCCAGCAGCGTCGGTCCGCACAGGTCCACGCCCCAGGCCTTGCCGCCATCGGCCTCGCACAGGCCCTGCATGCGCCGGAATGCGGCCGTCGCCGATGCCACGTCCAGCGGAGCCTGGGCCATCGCTCCCGCCGATGCGGCCATCGACAGCACCAGGCACACATACCTGCGGATGGATCGTCCCATCGTGAGTCCTCCGGTCAGGCGGAACCCGGTTCCGCGTGCTCTGTTTCCCCACCTGCTTACGCGCGGGGGTACCGCCCACTCAGGCGGTGCCGAAATGCCCCAGCAGTGCGCCGGCCAACAGGTGCAGGTGGATGTGGAACACCGTCTGCCCGGCGTTCTCGCGGCAGTTCATCACGATGCGGTAGCCGTCCTGCGCGAAGCCTTCCCGGCGCGCGTATTCGGCCGCGGCCAGCGCCAGCTTGCCGATCAGCGGCGCCTGTTCCGGCTGCAGGTCGTCCAGGGTCGGGATGACCTCGTGCTTCGGGATGAAGAGGACGTGTACCGGCGCCTGCGGCGCGATGTCCTTGAACCCCAGCACGTCCTCGTCCTCGTAGACGATGGTGGCGGGAATCTCGCGACGGATGATCTTTCCGAAAATCGTGTCGTTGCTCATGGCCTGCCTCGACGGAATACCTCCGGCATTGTATGCAACGCCATCGCGGTAGTGCCGGATACCTCCGGAGGAACGCCCCCTGAGTCAGGGGGCAGCCGCGCAGCGGCGGGGGTATGGAGGAATGCGAGACGGGCCCCACGGTTTGCCACGCAAACCGTGGGGCGGCAGCGCGAAGGCGCTGGCGTGTCCACGGCCAGCGGCCGGCACTACGGGATTTCGCTGCGGCTGCCGAAGGCGTGCGACAGCGTGCCGCGGTCCACGTATTCCAGTTCGCCGCCCAGCGGCAGGCCCTGCGCCAAGCGGCTCGGGCGCACCGCGTGGCGACGCGCCAGCTGCGCCAGATAGTGCGCGGTGGCCTCGCCTTCGACGGTGGAGTTGGTGGCGATGATCAGCTCGGCGACCTCGCCCTGCGCCAGCCGCGCTTCCAGCTGGTCCAGGCCGAGTTCGCGCGGGCCGATGCCGTCCAGCGGCGACAGCCGCCCCTGCAGCACGTAGTACAGGCCGCGGTAGCTGGTGGCGTGCTCGATGGCCAGGCGGTCGGCCGGCGATTCCACCACGCACAGCAGCTGCCGCTCGCGGCTGCCGCTGGCGCACAGCGGGCACACCTCGGTCTCGCTGAAATCGCGGCACTGCGCGCAGTGGCCGATCTTCTCGATCGCCTCGGCCAGTACCCGGGACAGATGCTGGCCGCCCTCGCGCGCGCGTTCGAGCACGTGGTAGGCCATGCGCTGGGCGGTCTTCTGGCCGACGCCGGGCAGCACCCGGAAGGCGTCGATCAGTTGTTCGAGAAGTGAGGACACTGGGAGTCGAGAAGGCTTGGCTGGACGTGATTGGCATCGAATGCCGGCTGTGTCCTTCTCCCTCCGGGAGAAGGTGCCCCGCAGGGGCGGATGAGGGCACGGGCGAAGCCTCGTGTAGACAAACATCGCAAGGGCTTCGCCCCCCGAACCCTCACCCCAACCCCTCTCCCGGAGGGAGAGGGGCTTGATGGCCGGCGGCCACTGCCGTCAGAACGGCAGCTTCATGCCCGGCGGCAGCTTCATGCCGGCCGTGGCCGAGCCCATGCGCGCCTGCGACTCGGTGTCGATCTTGTTGGAGGCATCGTTGAACGCCGCGGCGATCAGGTCCTCGACCATTTCCTGGTCGGACAGCACCGACGGGTCGATGCGAACCTTGCGGCACTCCTTGGTGCCGGTGAGGGTCACGCTGACCATGCCGCCGCCGGCGCTGCCGGTGACTTCCAGCTTGGCCAGTTCTTCCTGGGCCTTCTGCAGGTTTTCCTGCATCTTCTGGGCCTGTTGCATCAGTTGGGCGATGTTGCCGCGCATGGTTTCCTACTCTTCAAAGGGACGGATGGAATCGGGCACGACCCGGGCGCCCTGCGCGAGCAGGTGCTGCACCTGGGGATCGGCCATGAAGACGGCCTCGGCCGCGTTCTGTCGCTCGCCGCGCTGGCGGTCGGCGCGCTCGTGCAGGGTCTCGGCATCGGCGTTGCCGGTCTCGATCACGATCTTCGGCGCGCTGCCCAGCGCCTGCGCCAGGGTCTGCGCCAGCGCGCCCAGCGAGCGTTCGGACTGCAGGTACTCGAAACCCGGCAGCAGCGTCAGCCGCAGCACGCCGTTGCGGTAGCCGACGAAGGCGGCATTGGCGGCCAGTTCGCGCGACGGCCCGGACAGGCCGCTGGTAGCGATCAGGTCCAGCCACTGCTCGGCGCTTTCCAGCGCGAGCGATGCGCCGCCTCCCGGCGGGCGCGCGGCAGGTGTCGCCGGCTCGATGGCGATGCCGGTCGGGCGCACCGGCGCCGGAGGGGACGCCGGTGGCGGCGCCGGCCGTGCCGGTTCGGGCAGCGGTTCCGGCATCGCCCGGACGGCCAACGACGCATCGTCGCGTGCCACCGCTTCCGCCTCTTCCACCGCCCAGGGCGGCAGGTCGTCGTCGGCAGCGACCGCCTTGGCTGGCTGAGGCGGAGCCGGGGCCGGAGTCGGGATTGGTGGCACAGGCGCTGCCTGCCGCGGTTGCGGCGCCGGCTGCACGGCGGCCACCACCGGCTCCGCCGGCCTGGCCGCAGGCGCGGCGGAAGCCGGCGCCATCGCCGCGGGAACGGCAGGCGTGGAAGCGGAACTGGACGCGCCCGTACCCGTGCCATCGCCTTCGGGCACCGACGGCACCGCGCCGGCCGGGCGGAACGCCAGCATGCGCAGCACCGTCATCTCGAAACCGGCGCGCGGGCTCGGCGCCAGGTGCAGGTCGCGACGGCCGCCGAGCGCCATCTGGTACCAGAGCTGCACGACTTCCGGGCGCAGCCGCGACGCGAATGCCGCCGCGTCGATGCCGTCGCCCGGCACCGCCGTACCCGGCACCAGCTGCTGCACCTGGATGCGGTGCAGCGCCTCGGCCAGCGCGTCGAGCACGCCGCTCCAGTCCGGCGAGAAATCGGCCAGCGTGGCGACCACCTGCAACAGCCGCGCGCCGTCGCCGGCCGCCAGCGCGTCGAGCATCGCCGCCACCTGGGTGCGATCGACGGTGCCGAGCATCGCCCGCACCACGTCGTCGCGCAGCGCGCCGCCGGCATAGGCGATGGCCTGGTCCAGCAGCGACAGGCCGTCGCGCAGCGAACCATCGGCGCCGCGCGCCAGCTGCACGATGGCGCCGTCCTCGAACTCGATCTGCTCGGCGCCGAGGATGCGGGTCATCTGCCCGCGGATCTGCTCCTCGTCCAGCCGCTTGAGGTTGAACTGCAGGCAGCGGCTGAGCACGGTGACCGGCAGCTTCTGCGGGTCGGTGGTGGCCAGCAGGAACTTCACGTGTTCCGGCGGCTCTTCCAGCGTCTTCAGCAGCGCGTTGAACGCCGCCTTGGACAGCATGTGCACTTCGTCGATCAGGTAGACCTTGTACTTGCCGCGCGAGGGCATGTACTGGGCGTTCTCGATCACCTCGCGCACGTCGTCCACGCCGGTGTTGGACGCGGCGTCGATCTCCAGCAGGTCGATGTAGCGGCCGGCGTCGATGTCCAGGCAGGCCGGGCACTGGCCGCACGGGTCGGCGCTGGTGCCGTGCTCGCAGTTCAGCGACTTGGCGAAGATGCGGGCGATGGTGGTCTTGCCGACACCGCGGGTGCCGGTGAACAGGAAGGCATGGTGGACGCGGCCGCTGTCCAGCGCGTTGCTCAGCGCGCGGACCACGTGTTCCTGGCCCACCAGCTCGGCAAAACGCTTCGGGCGCCACTTGCGGGCAAGGACGAGGTAGGACATCAGGCAACCATCTTCATCTCAAGGCGCCATTGTGCCACGCCCGGTCGGCGGGCGACCCGGCCCCCGCTCCCCGGCCCGGCTCAAGGTCCATCCCCGAACGGCCGATAACCAGCAGATGCGGGCGGCGCTTCCGCCATCCCGCGCATCTGCTTCCCAGCAGGAGATGTCCATGTCCTTTCGCGACGCGGGACTGAAATCGGTGGTGGCGCGTACCGCCCTCATTCTGGGCCTGGTGGCCGTCGCCTGCTTCGGCGGCGCGACTTGGCTGATCCAGCACAAGGCCGCGGCGGTGCAGGAAGCCACCGCCCTGAACGAACTGGAGCACCTGGCACGGGCCGAGGCGGCCACGGTGCGCGGCGATGTCACCGAGACCCTGTCGCGGGTGCGAGGCCTGGTCGATGCCACCCAGGCCCTGATGGCGCGCGGCAACGCCAGCCGCGGCGAGGCCTCCGAGCTGGTGCGCCGCTACACCGCATCGGACAGGGCGGCGCTAGGCTACTGGCTGGAATTCGAACCGGACGGCTACGACGGCCGCGATGCCGGATTCGCCCGCGCCTGGCCCACTGGCGAACCCGATGCGGACGGGCTGCGGGCCTTCATCGACGGGCTCGGTCCGGACCAGCGGGTCAGCAGCGACACCGGGCGGATGTCCATCTACTGGCACAGCCAGGGCTCGGAGGAACCGACGCTCCAGGATGCGGCCGGCAGCGCGAACGAGATACAGATAAGCGGCCCCGACGCGGAGAAGTACTACGTGGCGGTGAAGGAGCGCGGCGACGAGCTGATGTTCGAGCCCTACCTGGACGACGTGGGCAGCAGCAAGGTGCTGATGACCAGCCTGATGGCGCCGATCGTCCGCGACGGCCGATTCCAGGGCGTGGCCGGTGCCGACATCGCGCTGGGAACCATCCAGTCCAACCTGGCCAGAATCCGCCCCTACGAACGCGGCGTGGTGCGCCTGCTCTCGCCCACCGGCAAGGTGCTGGCGGCGCCGGAGCAGCAAAGCCTGGGCAAGCCGTTCGCCCCGGACCTGGCGCCGGTGCTGGCGCAGCTGGCCAAGGGCGAGGTGGTGCGCCAGCGCGTGTTCGACGCCGCGGTCGGCGGCGAGGTGTTCCGCGTCTACGTCCCGGTCACCGCCGGCCACGCACCGGATGCCTTCGCGTTGATGGTGTCGGCCCCCGTCGACGCGGTGATGGCTGGCGTGGCGCAGATCCGCAACCGGGTGATGCTGGTGGGCGCGGCCAGCGTGGTGCTGCTGGTCGCCGTGGTCGTACTGCTGCTGCGCCGGCTGGTCGGCACCCCGCTGCGCGGCATCGTGCGGGGCGTGGACGCCGTCGCGGCCGGGCAGCTGGATTATCCGATCGCCGCCGGCGGCGACGACGAGGTGGGCCAGGTCTCGCGCGCGCTGCGCCAGATGCAGGCCGACCTGAAGGCGCGCCTGGACGCCGAGCGCGCCATCGCCGCCGAGAACCTGCGCGTGCGCATCGCCCTGGACAACGCCGGCACCGCGATGCTGATCGCCGACGCGCACGGCCAGGTGGCCTACGCCAATCCGGCCATGCGCGGGCTGCTGGCGCGGCACTGTGCCGAACTCGCCCGGCACCTGCCGCAGGCCGACCTGGAACGGATCGAAGGCCAGCCGCTGGCGCGCCTGCAGGCGCAGGCCGGCGACGATCCGGTCGTCGCCACGGACAAGCAGCAGGCCGAACTCGTGTTCGGCAGCGCGGTGTTCGCCCAGACCATCGCCCCGGTGACCTCGGCCGACGGCCAGCGGCTGGGCATGGTGGTCGAATGGCGCGACCGCAGCGAGGAAGTGGCGGTGGAATCGGAAGTGGCCACCGTCATCGACGCCGCCGCGGCCGGCGACCTGACGCAGCGCATCGGCAGCGAGGGCAAGACCGGCTTCTTCCGGCGCCTGGCCGAAGGCGTGGACGGCATGCTCGACGCCAACGCCGGCACCATCGGCGACGTGCAGCGCGTGCTCGGCGCGCTGGCGCAGGGCGACCTCACCCAGCGCATCACCGCCGACTACCGCGGCGTGTTCGGGCGGATGCGCGACGACACCAACGCCACCGTCGAGCGGCTGACCGGCATCATGCAGGGCGTGCGCGGCGCGGTCGACGCCATCGGCAGCGCCGCACGCGACATCGCCGCCGGCAACAGCGACCTGTCCGCGCGCTCGGAGCAGCAGGCCGCCAGCCTGGAGGAAACCGCCGCCTCGATGGAGGAACTGACCTCCACGGTGCGCAGCAACGCCCAGTCCTCGCAGCAGGCGCGCGAACTGGCGACCGGCGCGGCCGACGTCGCCGCGCGCGGGGGCGACGTGGTGGCGCAGGTGGTCGGGCAGATGGAAGGCATCAGCGCCGCCTCGCGGCAGATCGAGAGCATCATCGGCGTGATCGACGGCATCGCCTTCCAGACCAACATCCTGGCGCTCAACGCCGCGGTGGAAGCGGCGCGTGCCGGCGAACAGGGCCGCGGCTTCGCCGTGGTCGCCAGCGAGGTGCGCGCGCTGGCCCAGCGTTCGGCCGACGCGGCCAGGCAGGTCAAGGGCCTGATCGGCGATTCCACGCAGCGGGTGGAACAGGGCGCGGCCCTCGCCAGTGGCGCCGGCGACACCATGCGCGAAATCGTGGCCGCGGTGCGCCGCGTCAACGACCTGATCGCCGAGATCTCCGCCGCCTCGCAGGAGCAGAGCGCGGGCATCGAGCAGGTCAACCAGACCATCGTCCACATGGACGGCGCCACCCAGCAGAACGCGGCCATGGTGGAGGAAGCCTCCGCCTCGGCGCGTTCGCTGCAGGAGCAGGCCGACGAGTTGGCGCGGATGGTGGCCGTGTTCCGCCTGCATTGATGCATCCACCCCGGCCGGATGCGCCACGCAGCCGGCCGGCGCACCTGCGACTTGTGGCCGCCGCTCCGGCCCTATAGAATCTGCGCCCCTGCAGCGCCTTCGGGTGGCGGCAGGTCCCGGAGAGGTGTCCGAGTGGTTGAAGGAGCACGCCTGGAAAGTGTGTAAGCGTCTAAACCGCGCTTCGGGGGTTCGAATCCCCCTCTCTCCGCCAGATTCAGTGTCCGGATTCGTCCGGAACATCGAAAACCGGGCCGCGCGATGCGCGGCCCGCGTCTATGGTGGCCCCGTCGGCCCCTCGCGACGCTAGGTCGAAAATCCCGCCAGGGCCGGAAGGCAGCAACGGTATCGATCGACGCGGGCGCCGAGGTCAGCCGGCGGGGCCACCGCCTTTTCCGCCTTTTCGACGCTCCAGCGCACGCGCCCCATGCGACGAAATGTCCGCTCCACTTCGTGACGGTTCATCGTGAACGCGCGACCGGACCGATGCCGGCAAGCGTGCGCGCGGACCGCCGCTCACCCCGGGAACGGCACCGCCCGCGGCGCGGTCGGCTCGACCAGCGCCACGCATTCGCCCGGGTTCGCCACGCGATGCCCGCGTGCGCGCAGCGCCTGGCCGTCGGCCGCGCTGGCGTAGTGGTACAGCATCATCCGCGTCCGCAGTTCCGGCGGATATTCGCGCTCCAGGTCGTCCACCCCGGTATGCGAGGGGTTGCCGTGCAGGCCGCAGTCGTGGGCGATCAGCTCGTCGTCGTCCGCATAGCGGGCCAGCATCTCCGGGATCGGACGGGTATCGCCGCTCCAGACCAGCGCGCCCTGCAGGCGCAGGCCCCAGGCGGTCTCCGGCCAGTGGTGGCGCACCGGGAACACTTCCAGGCGCACGCCGTCGTGCCAGAACGCCTCGCCGACCACGATCAGCTGGAACGCGTCCCAGAAATTGGCGCCGCCCTCGGCCAGCACGTTCGGGTAGTCGCCGATGCGCCGATGCAGCAGCGGCACCAGCGGCGCCGGCACGTACAACCGCACCCGCCCGCGCCGCCGCGGATTGAAATACGTGTCGACGAACAGCCGCTCGAACCCGGCCACATGGTCCAGGTGCACGTGGGTGACGAACAGCGCGTCCGGCATCGCCCCGTAATGGGCCTGGTAGGCAGTCAGCCCTTCGCCGCCGCAGTCGATGGTCAGCCACGGCCGGCCATCGCGCTCGATCACCGCCATCGGCGAGCCGAGCTCGACCGCCGAGGCGTTGCCGACGCCGAGGAAACGCAGGGACCACGCCATCACACGCCCCGGTTCCAGGCCAGATCGTAGGCGCGGCGCAGGCGCGCGAAATCCTTCTCCACGTCCTCGCGGCTGCGCTCGCCGCGCAGCTTGAGCAGCGAACGCTGCAGGCGCCGGAGGTTGCGCTCGCGCCAGCGCGTGGCGGGAATGCGCAGCACTCCGCGGTCGAAGTCGATCAGCCAGCCATGACCGTTGGCGTCGAACAGGATGTTGTGCGCGTTGAGGTCGGCATGATCCAGACCGGCACGGTGGAAGCGCGCGATCAGGCGCCCGGCCTCCTCCCACGGCGCACCGCGACCGGCGACCAGCGCACGGTCCGCCAGCGAACGCACGCCGTCCAGGCGCTCCAGCAGGATCGCCGCGCGGTAGCGCAGCCCGTCGCGCATGTAGAACGCCGCCAGCGGCCGCGGCACCGGCAGCTTCATCGCGATCAGTTTCCGCATCAGGCGGAACTCGGCGAAGCTGCGGGTACGGTTGGCGCCCTGCCACAGATAGCGGTCGCGGCTGAGCCGGGCGACAAGGCCGCCGCGCAGGTAGCGGCGCAGCACGCAATGGCCGAACGGCGCATCCACGAACCACGCTCCGCCGCGCCCGCCCTCGTCCACCGGCCGTGCCCTGCTGCCCCAGTGCGCAGGCGAAAACAAGGCGATTTCGGCTTGCCGCAGATGTTGGCGGTCGAACAGAATGGCGCCATAGCCGCGACCTTCGCGGCAAGGCGTCAGTGCTTCAGTGGCGTCGAAAGCGACCATTCACCGCGAGTCTAACAACACCATGCCTGCAACGTCCTCCCCGTTGTGCCTCCTGCGCCTGTCGGCCCTCGGGGACGTGACCCACGTGGTCCCGCTGGTGCGCACGCTGCAGCGGGCCAGGCCGGGCATCGAACTGCATTGGGTGATCGACAAGGCCGGCCACCGGTTGCTGGAGGGACTGCCCGGCGTGGCGTTCCATGTCTACGACAAGAAATCAGGCCTGGCCGGCATGCGCGCGCTGCGCCGCGAACTGCCGGCGTCGGGTTTCGCCGCGCTGCTGCAAATGCAGGTCGCCTTCCGCGCCAACGTGCTGTCGGCCTTCATTCCCGCCCGGCGCCGCATCGGCTACGACCGCGCGCGCTCCAAGGACCTGCATGGGCTGTTCATCAACGAGCGCATCCCGGATCGTCCCGGCATCCACGTGCTCGATGCGATCGGCAGTTTCTGCGAACCGCTGGGGCTGGAGCAGACCGAGGTGAGCTGGGACCTGGCCACGCCGCCGGAAGCGCACGACTGGGCGCGCGCGCAGTGGGACGACGACGGCCGCCCGGTGCTGATGATCTCGCCCTGCTCCAGCCACGAGCGTCGCAACTGGTATGCCGACCGCTACGCGGCGCTTGCCGACCACGCCACCGCACGCGGCTGGCGGGTGGTGCTGTGCGGCGGCCGCAGCGACCTGGAACGCCGCACCGCCGACGCGATCCAGGCGGCGATGCGCGCGCCGGCGCTGGACCTGGTCGGCAAGGACACGCTCAAGCAGCTGCCCGCCCTGCTGGCCCGCGCCAACCTGCTGGTGACGCCCGACTCGGGCCCGATGCACATCGCCAACGCGGTCGGCACCAAGGTGCTGGGCCTGCACGCGGCCAGCAACCCCGAGCGCAGCGGCCCGTATTCGGACCGCCGCTACTGCGTGGACCGCTACGACGACGCGGCGCGGCGCTTCCTGCACAAGCCCGCCGCCGACCTGAAATGGGGCACGAAGATCGAGTTCGACGGGGTGATGGAGCTGGTCAGCGTGGACGACGCCGTCGCGGCGTTCGAACGCTACGTGGCCGACCACCTCGGCTGAAGTACCCGGACAGCCCGCCCAATAACGTAGGAGCGCTCACCTGGGGGTCTGCGCGGGCCTCAGCGCGCGCGGTAGTCCGCGTAGGATTTCTCTTCCACGTAGCCCGAGCCCAGCGCGAGGTTGATCGCCTTCTTGATCCGCGCGCGCTCGTCGTTCTGGAAGTAGACGCTGCGCGCCAGCTCGACGAAACCGGCATCGAAGGCCTGCGCCTTGTCCATCAGGCGGATGGCGTCCTCGATGTCCCACAGCCGCTCGTTCACCGCCTTCAGTTCCGCGCGCAGGCCGTCGATCTCCCGCGCCGCGGCCGGGTGCGCGCCCCAGGTCCGCTCCAGCGCGGCCAGTTCGTTGCGCACGTTCGCCAGCTTGGCCGCATCGCTCATGCGCTCGGACTTGATCTGCAGGATCGAGATCTTGTCGAGCAGTTCGCCGAAGGACACGGGCACCAGGATTTCGGACATGACGGACACCTGCGGAACGAAGGACACAGTGTAACGGCCAGGCGCAAATGGGCGATGGCCGGGAAACGGCGCCAGCCTGTCCTTGGCCCGGAAACGAAAACGGCCCCGTCGGGGGCCGTTTTCAGATCTGGCGGGAAGGGGGGGATTCGAACCCCCGATACGCTTACACGTATGCCTGATTTCGAGTCAGGTACATTCAACCACTCTGCCACCTTCCCGGTGGTTCCCGGCGAACCGGGCTGCGAATGATACGAGGCCTTGGCAGCGCGGACAAGCTGTTTTTGCAGCGCCACCGCGCACCCGCCCTTCCGGGAACGCCCGCCGACCTGGATTTATCCGCCGCCAGCCTCCTGTGGGACGGGCCAGGGCCGCATCCAGATCCGCCGCCCCTGGCCCTTGCCGTACACCTGCGCGAACGCGATCATGCGGTCTTTATCGCTGGAATGGCCCACTGCGGGCGCTCATGATCGAATTCGGACACCTCAGCCACGTCGGCCTGCGCCGCCAGCTCAACGAGGACACCTATTACGGTGACGGCGAACTGGGACTGTGGCTGATCGCCGATGGCATGGGCGGCCATGCCTGTGGCGAGGTCGCCAGCGCGCTGGCGCGCGAAACCATCGTCCGCGAGACCCGCAACGGCACCGCATTGCCGCAGGCGATCCGCGTCGCCGACGAGGAAATCATCCGCGCCTCGCGCCGGCGCAACGACAGCCTGCCGATGGGCACCACCATGGTCGCCGCACGCGTGCAGGGCAACCGCTTCGAGGTCGCCTGGGTCGGCGACAGCCGCGCCTACCTCTGGCGCGACGGCAAGCTGGCCCAGCTCAGCCAGGACCACAGCTACGTGCAGGAGCTGATCGCACAGGGCTCGCTGACCGCCGAACAGGCCCGCGCCCACCCGCATCGCAACGTCGTCACCCAGGCGCTGGGCGTGACCGACCCGGCCCATCTCAATGTGGCCACGATGACCGGGGAACTGCGCCCCGGCATGCAGCTGCTGTTGTGCAGCGATGGCCTCACCGAGGAAGTGGACGACCGCAGCCTGGCGCAGACGCTGGCGCAGGCCGACTGCAGCGCGCAGGAATGCGTGGACATGCTGGTCGCCGCGGCGCTGGATGGCGGCGGCTCGGACAACATCACCGCCATCCTCGTCCGCTGCCACTGAGCGCGGGGCAGCGCCGGGCCCGGGGCCGCCGCCCCCGTTGAACCGGGGGGTGAG
>JAEWOJ010000033.1 GCA_023399815.1 Pseudomonadota bacterium
CCGGTGGCGGCCGTTCATCATCGCCTGCGCGCCAGTGGTGGCGACGCGGAGGCGCGCGCGACCCGGACCGCCGCCCTACTCGAACACCCCGACCGCGTCGTGGCTGAGGTTGTCGAAGCGGGTGTATTCGCCGAAGAACTTGAGCTTGCACGAGCCGGTCGGGCCGCCGCGGTGCTTGCCGATGATGATTTCGGCCAGGCCCTTGTCCGGCGAGTTTTCCTTGTTGTAGTACTCGTCGCGGTAGATGAACACGATCATGTCCGCGTCCTGCTCGATGGCGCCCGATTCGCGCAGGTCGGCCATCACCGGGCGCTTGTCGGTACGCGTTTCCAGCGAGCGGTTGAGCTGGGACAGCGCGATCACCGGCACGTTCAGTTCCTTGGCCAGGCCCTTGAGCGAACGCGAGATCTCCGAGATCTCGGTGGCGCGGTTCTCGCTGTTGCCCGGCACGCTCATCAGCTGCAGGTAGTCGATCACCACCAGGCCCAGGTCGTGCTCGCGCTTGAGCCGGCGGCACTTGGAGCGCAGCACTTCCGGCGACACGCCCGGGGTGTCGTCGATGAAGATCTTGGTTTCCTTGAGCATGCGGATGGCGCCGGTGACGCGGCTCCAGTCCTCGTCCTCCAGCTGGCCGGTGCGCAGGCGCTGGGCGTTGATGCGGCCGTTGGACGAGATCAGGCGCATGGCCAGCTGCGAGGCCGACATTTCCATCGAGAACACCGCCACGCCCTTCTTCGACTTGATCGCCGCGTATTCGGCGATGTTCAGCGCGAAGGTGGTCTTGCCCATCGCCGGGCGCGCGGCCAGGATGATCAGGTCGGTCGGCTGCAGGCCGGCGGTCATCGCGTCGAAATCGTTGTAGCCGGTCGGCAGACCGGTGATGTTGCCGCCGTTCTCGAAACGGTTGCGCAGCTCCTCGAACGCATCCTTCAGCGCGCCGGGCATGGCCACGAAGTCGCTGCGCCCACGCGCGCCCTGCTCGGCGATGGCGAACACCGACTTCTCCGCCGAGGCCAGCAGTTCGGTGCTGTCGCGGCCTTCGGGCTGGAAACCGTCGTTGATGATGTCGGTGCCGACCTGGATCAGCTGCCGCAGCACGGCCTTGTCGCGCACGATCTCGGCATAGGCGCCGATGTTGGCCGCCGACGGCGTGGTGCTGGCCAGTTCGATCAGGTAGGCGCCGTCGCCGACCTGCTCCAGCTTGCCCTGCGACTCGAACCACTCGCCCAGCGTCACCGCATCGAACGGGCGGTCGCGCTCGGACAGCTCGCGGATGGCGCGGTAGATCAGCTGGTGGTCGCGGCGGTAGAAATCCTTCTCGGTCAACGCCTCGTTGACCCGGTCGAAGGCTTCCGGCGCCAGCATCAGCCCCCCCAGCACCGCCTGCTCAGCCTCGACCGAATGCGGCGGCACGCGCAGGGTGTCGATGCGCTGTTCGCCGCGCTCTGCGCGGTCGTTGCGGTCGGAACGGAAACCAGGACGGGCGGACATGAAAACCTTTGTGCAACGTGAAAACGACCCGGCCATGGTAGGCCGATGCGGGCCGGGAATGTGGGGGCAACTCTGTGGACAAGCTGTCGGCAGCCCGTGGATGTGGCCGCCGGATGACTTTCGCAGGGGCCGGAGCCGGCACGGAAACGCCCGGCACCGCCTGTGGTGCCGGGCGCACGATTATCGCCGATCCCGCCCCGCCCGCGCCTGCGTTCAGTGCCCGCGCTGGGTCTGGATCCACGCCAGGAAGCGGTCGACATACCCCTGCAGGAACCGGCGGGTGCCGTCGCTGGTGACGCTGCCGTCGGCCTCGATCAGCCCTTCCTTGTAGTGCACGAAGGCCTCCGGCTGCGCCAGCACCGCCAGGTTCACGAACACCAGCACGTTGCGCAGGTGCTGCTGGGCCATCGCCGTGCCGGCCGCGCCGGGCGAGGTGCCGATCACCGCCGCCGGCTTGCCGTCGAAGGCGTTGTCGCCATAGGGGCGCGAGGCAGTGTCGATGGCGTTCTTGAGCACGCCGGGAATGGAGCGGTTGTATTCGGGGGTGACGAACAGCACCGCGTCGGCCGGGCGGATCGCGTCCTTCAGGCGCGCGCCCTGCGCCGGGAAATCGGCGTCATGGTCCTGGTTGTAGAGCGGGATGTCGTCGATCCGCAGGTAGTCGAACCGCGCGCGCTCGCCGGCCAGCTTCTCCAGCGCCAGCGCCAGGCGGCGGTTGTAGGACTCCCTGCGCAGGCTGCCGACGAGTACGGCGATACGATACGGCTCCATGGCGACCTCGGTTCTGGACAGGAACGACCACGCTAGCCCGCCGCGCCTTCGCGGCCGGTGAAGGCCGCCGTCCGGCGGCGCCCGCCTCGGAACGAGGACTCTAGGCCTGCGCGCGGACCTGCGCCCGCTGCGCCTGCCAGTACGCCTGCCAGGCCTGGAACATCAGCACGTTCCACAGGTGGGTATGCCAGCGGCGTTCGCCCTGGCCGAAGCGCTGCCACAGCGCCGAGACCGCGGCCTCCTCGAACACGCCGTCCTGGCGCAGCCGCCGCGGGTCGAGCAGGTCGCCGGCCCAGCCCTGCAGGTCGCCGCGCAGCCACTGCGTCACCGGCGCGCCGAAGCCGCGCTTGCCGCGGAACACCATCGCGTCGGGCAGGTAGCGCCGCAGCACCTGCTTGGGCAGGTACTTGGTGGTGCCGCCGCGCAGCTTCAGGCCCAGCGGCAGCGACCAGGCGAACTCGGCCACGTTCCAGTCCAGCAGCGGCGCGCGCGCCTCCAGGCTGGCCGCCATGCTGGTGCGGTCGACCTTGCACAGCAGGTCGTCGGCCAGGTAGGTGGTGAAGTCGGCCAGCATCATCGCGTCGGCCGCGCTGCCCCGCCCCTGCAGCGGATCGGGCAGGCTGTAGAAGGTGGCCGGCTCGCGCGCGCCGCGCACCGCGGCGGCCGGGTCGCGCCAGCGCGAGATGCGGTTGCGGTAGACGTCGCCGATGCCGGTCGCGCCGGTCTCGGCCAGCAGCGCCGCCAGGCCGCCGGCGCGCGACGCCTCGCCCTGGGTGCCGG